>JAZNGR010000064.1:0-24480 GCA_045576575.1 Eubacteriales bacterium | reverse complement strand
GTTTTCAGGCACATTTTATTCGTGTCATTAAGTTCAAAACTCCCAAAAAAGACAAGTCGAAAGGCTTGTCTTTTTTAATTTAATTAAATTGCTTGATGCACCGTTACGGATTGATTTATTACTGTATTTATGTTAAAATTATTATCATAAAATCCACACATTAAAGAAAGCATTGTTATGACAAATATTCAAAAACTTCAAACTGAATTAACCGAAGGGACGGCCATGTTGATTACCGGCGATGCAAATCGCCTTTATTTCAGCGGTTTTAAATCATCTGCGGGGATTTTATTTATCACCAAAGAGTCAGCAGATTTTCTCATTGATTTTCGTTACTACGAAAAAGCGAAAAAAACAGTTACCGCATGCAATGTTCTATTGCTCAAAAGTAGTTCGGTTCAATTGAGAGAATTGGCAAAGAAGTATACAATTCAAACTGTTTATATTGAAACCTCCTGCATGACAGTAGCAGAAAAGAACCGTTTTCAAGATATTTTGGGTTGCATTTCGGATGATTCTCGTCTTGATCGCAAAATCATTGCCATGAGAAGCGTTAAAACGTTCGCAGAACTCGATTTTATTAAAAAAGCGCAAAAGATCACCGATGATACCTTTGAATATATTCTGAGGCAAATTTCCATCGGCAAAACCGAGCGGGAAATCATGCTCGATATGGAATTCTTTTTGCGAAAACAGGGGAGTGAAGGGGTATCCTTTGACTTCATTGTGGTCTCCGGAAAAAATTCTTCGTTGCCCCATGGAGTTCCTACCGATAAGAAGATCGAAAAGGGAGATTTCATTACCATGGATTTCGGAGCCGTTGTAAACGGTTACCGATCTGATATGACCCGAACGGTTGCTGTTGGTTCAATAAGCAGCAAGCAAAAAGAAGTATATGAAACAGTCCTTACGGCGCAACAAAAAGCATTCGATTCCATCGCTCCGGGAATGGTTTGCAAAGATATTGATAAAGCGGCGCGGGATTATATTTATTCCAATGGCTACGAGGGCTGTTTTGGCCATGGATTAGGGCATGGAGTCGGCATTGAAATTCACGAAGAGCCTTGCTTTAACACCTCGGATGAAACGATTCTCGCCCCCGGAATGGTGATTACCGTAGAGCCCGGAATATATCTACAGGATCAATTTGGCGTCCGGATTGAAGACATGGTTGCCATCACCGAAAATGGATATGAAAATTTAACAAAATCCAATAAAGAACTGATCATATTATAGAAATAAGGCGCCGAAATCGGCGCCTTATTCATTATTTTTTCGTTTCATTTTGGAAAGGGGATTACTGATCGAGGCTTCTTTAATAGATTCACTGTCCACATGGGTATAAATCTGAGTAGTTCCGAGGTTTTCGTGGCCCAATATTTCCTGAAGCACACGGATATCAACATGACCATGGCGATGCATTAAGGTTGCTGCAGTATGCCGCAGTTTATGCGTTGAAAGATGCTTATCACCCAAGCCTGCAATATGAAGGTATTTCTCAACAATATTCTGGACCGCTCGGCGAGAAATACGACACTTATTTCGGCTGATAAACAATGCTTCCGGGTCTTTTAAACCTTCCTTGGGGCGTTCATGGTACAAATAATCGTCCACTGCATCGCGGCAAGCCTGGTTTAAATGAATGGTACGTTGTTTATTTCCTTTGCCGGTGATCACTGCGTACTCATTCTTAATGTCGCTCACATTCAGGGAAACCAACTCTGCAAGGCGCATTCCGCAGTTTAAGAATAATGTTAGAATCGCATAATCTCTGCGACTTTTTTTGACAGCAGACAGCAATTCTGTACTTTCTTCCAAAGTAAGATGTTTAGGAAGGGTTTTAGGCAGGGAAGGGGTGGAAACGCCCTCCATGGGATTATTCTTTAAATGATGCATCTTTTGGGTCATATATTTAAAATAAGTACGCAGCGAAGACATCTTGCGCGAAATACTGCGAGAACCGTTTTTGCGAACCTCGCGGCAAAAATAGAAATAATCATAAATATCCTGTAACGTAATAGTTGCAACAAAGGGAATATCAAGATCATGGATTGCTACATCGTGTAACTTTGTATCAGAGGGCAGATGATTCTTTTTAATCTTGATATAGCGAAAAAAGTTTTCCAAGTCCAAAACATATTCATAAGTAGTAGACTTAGATTTACCCATGACAACTTCCAAATAGAAGATAAAATCTTTTAATGTTTGCGGCAGACGATCATAATCAATCAAAATACTCACTCCTTTGAACGGGGAATATATTTATTATAACACGAAACAAATACGATGTCAACTGCACAAAATGGATATTTTGTGCAGTTGAGGGGAGTATTTAGTTGAGCCGGCTAAGATTTTATCCTTTTCCGGCTCACTTTAATGCTATTTTATTACAGGTGCAATACTGGGGATATTATTGAATTGCATTTAGGAAACTTCGAATATTATCAAATATATAGGTCGGTTTCTTTCCATCGAATGTTTCAACATCTTCCATTGTTGATTCACCGCTTAACATCAATGCTGTATCAATACCCGCATTGCTTCCGCTTGCAATATCTGTATATAAACGGTCTCCCAATATGATGGCCTGCTCCTTTTTAAAGCCTGTATACTCTATTGCAAGATCGATCATAGTG
Organism: Eubacteriales bacterium; assembly: GCA_045576575.1. Classification (GTDB taxonomy): domain Bacteria; phylum Bacillota; class Clostridia; order Oscillospirales; family QAKW01; genus QAKW01. Next base: position 21,844 of record JAZNGR010000064.1, on the reverse strand, counting down.
GGCTCCGGCTTTCCGATGAATTTCGGTAGTCTTCCTGTTGCTGTTTGCAGAATCTGCGCAATGGAACCGCAATCAGGAACCGATCCGTACCATGTGGGACAAACCCAATCAGGATTGGTTGCAATGTAATCCACGCCACGGTTTAACAAAATACATGCATCTTCTAATTTCTGAAAGCAAAGCTCGGTGTCAAAGCCCATTACCAAACATGCGATTTCATCACAAATCGTGTCAGTAATTTTGAGGCCATATTCGATTAACTCATCCTTCAAGGCTTGAGTGCCGAATACATATAATAAGTCGTCTTTATGGGTTTTCTGCAAATATAATGCGGTTGCCTGAGCCGAGGTCGTAAAATCCTCTTTGCCTGCAATAATCCCCATAGAACCTAGTTTTTCAATGTATTTTTGAACACTTTTAGAACTATTATTGGTCAAATACATCGCTCTGCCGCCGATTTTTTTTACATATTCCAAAAAGTCTAAAGTACCATCAAATAAATCCTGATCCAGATAGATGGTGCCATCCATATCTAACAAAAACAATCGTTTATCTTTTAATTCCATTGTTGCTCTCCCCTATTGTTTCGATCTGCAGCAACCACACTGAAAGAATCCTTCCAATTGCAGCACAAAATTTCTGTTTTCATCCAAAGAAAAACCAACAAAATTCGCCAGTTTTTCATATTTATTCGACAAGTATACTTGCTTTACACCGTTGATATCCATGATATTTAAAATGGCACGGCAAAGTCCGTCTAAGAGGTCCAGATCGCCCTCAAAGCCGCTTATTGCCTTGATTTTTCCAATTTCATTATCATAGGAAAACACCGCGCAATGGAGAATTTCTTCTTGTTCAATGGTCGCAATCACATGATCATTACGCTCAATATGAATTTGATAGTCTTTCCCGATTCGATTAACAATCTCCGGACCGGTAACCTTCTTAATTTCAATCATTTTTAAACCCTTTCTGTATTTTTACTATCATATCACATCCCGAATCTTTTTGCAAGTAATAGGAATCGCCATTAATATAAATATTGATCACAAGTTTTAGGGTTGAAATTCATTAATAAATAGATTATACTATATATTGATAAATAATGTTTTGGCATTGTTTTTTCATTATTTTGAGCAAGGGGTGAATACGTTGTGAAAAAGGTACTGATAACCGGTGCGAACAGTTACATCGGTATGTCTTTCGAAGCCTATATGAAGCACTGGCCGGAAAAGTATCAAGTCGATACTCTGGACATGCAAAATGAACACTGGCGTAAACACAATTTTGAAAGTTATGATACCATTTTTCATGTTGCGGGAATCGCCCATAGTGACACACAAAGGGTTTCTGAAGAGCAAAGAGCCTTTTACTACAAAATTAATACAGATCTTACAGCGGAGACAGCACAAAAAGCAAAGTCTGCAGGCGTAAAACAATTCATTTTTATGTCCAGTGCCATTGTATATGGCGAAAGTGCGCCAATTGGAAAAAAACGAGTTGTCACCAAGGACACCCCGTTATCCCCCACAAACTTTTATGGTGACAGCAAAGTACAAGCGGAGAATAAACTTCTTGCCTTAGACGATGATAATTTTAAAGTTGTAATTCTTCGTCCTCCTATGATTTATGGACCCGGCAGCAAGGGAAATTATCCTATTCTTAGCAAACTTGCGCAAAAACTACCGATATTTCCAAAAGTCAATAATCAGCGTTCGATGCTTTATATTGGAAATTTGACAGAATTTGTTCGCCTATTGATTGATAACGCCGAGCAAGGGATTTTCTTTCCTCAGAACGCGGAATATTCAAATACCACTGAATTAGTTCACCTCATCGCTCAAGTGCATGGAAAGAAAATGCGAGTCATTCCCGGATTCTCATGGGCACTAAAACTGCTCAGTTATGTAACAAAACTAGTCAACAAGGCATTCGGCAGCTTTATATACGATCAAGATTTGAGCCAATATCCCACGAATTATCGCATTTTTTCTCTAAATGAAAGTATTAGAATAACGGAAGAAATAAAACATGAGTAAAGTATTATTTTTAGTAAATCATGATGTTGTCATTTATAATTTTAGGTTGGAATTGGTGGAACGCCTCCTCAAAGATGGTCATCATGTCATCATTTCCTCCCCTTATGGCGAACGAATTGATGACCTGATTGATTTGGGATGTGAATATAAATCCATTAATATATCTCGTCACGGTACCAATCCAATTCAAGAACTCAAACTGTTTTATACTTATCGAAAACTTTTAAAAGAAATCAAACCCGACATTGTGTTTTCGTATACAATTAAGCCGAATATCTACGGTGGAATGGCTTGTCAAACAATGAAAATCCCCTATGTTGTTAATATAACAGGCCTTGGAACTGCTGTTGAAAACCCAGGTATTATGCAAAAAATCACCGTAGCATTATACAAAATCGCCTTCCGAAAAGCTCAAAAGGTATTTTTACAAAATCAAGAAAACCTTGATTTTTTTAAAAAGCAAAAAATTGCTATAGACAAACACGAATTGTTGCCTGGTTCCGGTGTTAATTTGCAACGCTTCGTTCCGCTCGAGTACCCCCCTGAAGGAACGACACATTTTGTCTTTATCTCCAGAATCATGAAGGAAAAAGGTGCTGATCAATATTTAGAAGCTGCAGAATATATCCATCATAAATATCCGAACACTCGCTTTCATGTTTGCGGTTTTTGCGAACAAGCATACGAAGAGCGTCTTCATAAATTAAACGAAAAAGGCATTATTGAATATCACGGTATGGTTCGTGATGTTCGAACAGTTATAGAAAATACCCACTGTACAGTACACCCTACATATTATCCTGAGGGTTTGTCAAACATTTTATTAGAGAGCGCCGCATGTGGGCGTCCCCTCATCACAACGAATCGCAGCGGTTGTCGTGAAGTAATTGATGATCACATAAACGGATTTGTGGTCGAACAAAAGAACACACAAGACTTGATCGAAAAAATCGAAGAGTTTCTTTCATTATCTTGGGAACAGCGCAAAACAATGGGGCTTGCCAGTCGAGCTAAGGTCGAAAAGGAATTTGATCGACAAATTGTAGTAGAAAAGTATGTCAACGAATTAAATCGTCTTTCTATTTGACCGTTTACATTCAAAAATTAAAAATCGCGAGGTTAAAGTATGTTAACGCCGAATGTCAACTTAAATAATAAAACCGTTTTGATTACAGGTGCAGCCGGGTTCATCGGTTCAAATTTAGTTATTGAATTATTAAACACTATCGAAAGTATCCATATTGTTGGCATTGATACCGTGAACGATTATTATGATGTTTCTATCAAAGATTGGCGTTTGGATGAAATCAATAAGTTCTCCGCAAAATGTCCCCGGTCAAAATGGACATTCATTAAAGGAAATATCGCAGACAAAGACTTAATTGAAGAATGTTTTCTAACTTATAAGTTCGATGTTGTGGTCAACTTGGCTGCCCAAGCAGGCGTTCGATATTCCATAACAAATCCCGATATTTATATCGAATCAAATATCATTGGGTTTTATAACATTTTAGAGGCCTGCCGCAATCACCCGGTCGAACATTTAGTATACGCTTCGTCTTCCAGCGTTTATGGATCAAATGAAAAAATTCCATATTCAACCGATGACAAGGTAGACAACCCTGTATCTCTGTATGCCGCCACCAAAAAGTCCAATGAATTATTGGCGCATGCTTACGCAAAGCTATATAATATCCCATCAACAGGACTGAGGTTTTTCACAGTCTATGGTCCCGCAGGACGTCCCGATATGGCATATTTTGGCTTCACAAATAAATTATTAAAGGGCGAAACCATTCAAATCTTCAATTTCGGTAATTGCAAGCGCGACTTCACCTATATTGACGATATTGTTGAAGGAATCAAACTTGTTATGCAAAATGCCCCTGAAAAAGAGAATGGCGACGATGGTCTCCCCCTTCCTCCCTATCGAGTTTATAACATTGGGAATTCGAGCCCTGAAAACTTGTTGGATTTTGTGGATATTTTACAACAAGAATTGCTTGCTGCAGGCATACTGCCCCCCGACTATGATTTCAAATCGCACACCCAATTAGTACCCATGCAGCCCGGTGATGTTCCGATCACCTATGCAGATACCACAGCATTAGAAAACGATTTTGGATTTTGCCCCAGCACTCCTTTGCGTGAAGGATTGCGCAAATTTGCTCAGTGGTATAAATATTTTTATGAGTTATAAATAACAAGTATTAAAGGAGTAAAACAAATGAATATTGCCGTTGCAGGAACAGGTTATGTCGGCTTATCAATTGCAACACTTTTAGCACAGAATCACAAAGTTTACGCAGTTGATATTATCCCCGAAAAGGTAGACATGATCAACAGCCGCAAATCACCCATCCAAGATGATTACATTGAACAGTATTTGGCGGAAAAAGAACTTGATCTGACCGCAACATTAGATGGAGATACAGCTTATAAAAATGCAGACTTTGTTATTATCGCCGCTCCTACCAACTATGACAGTAAAAAGAATTTCTTTGATACATCCGCGGTTGAATCAGTTATTCAGCAAGTTATTTCTGTAAATCCAAATGCAATTATGGTTATTAAGTCAACCATCCCCGTTGGTTATACACAAAGTGTTCGCGAGAAATTTAACAACAATAACATTCTGTTTAGCCCTGAGTTTTTGAGAGAAAGCAAGGCTTTATACGACAATCTATATCCGAGCAGAATAATAGTTGGCACAGATATGGATGATCCGATGTTAGTAAATGCCGCAAAGGTCTTTGCAGGCTTACTACAAGAGGGCGCAATCAAAAAGGATATAAACACATTGTTCATGGGCTTTACCGAGGCAGAGGCTGTAAAGCTTTTTGCGAATACTTACTTAGCGCTTCGCGTGAGTTTCTTTAACGAATTGGATACATATGCCGAAGTCAAGGGTCTGAATACTCAGCAAATTATTGATGGCGTTTGTTTAGATCCCCGTATTGGCCAACATTACAATAATCCAAGTTTTGGATATGGCGGCTACTGTCTCCCGAAAGATACGAAACAATTATTAGCAAATTATCAGGATGTTCCGGAGAATCTAATTGAAGCCATTGTTGAGTCGAATCGCACTAGAAAAGATTTTATTGCAGATCGTGTTTTGGAATTGGCAGGATACTATGGCGCAAACAGTCAATGGGAGAGCAATCGAGAGAAAGATGTAATCATTGGAGTCTATCGTCTTACAATGAAAGCAAATTCCGATAATTTCCGCCAAAGTAGTATTCAAGGTGTAATGAAACGAATCAAAGCAAAAGGTGCAAAAGTCATTGTTTATGAGCCCACCCTCGAAGATGGCGAAACATTCTTTGGTAGTTTGGTGGTTAACGATCTTGAAAAATTTAAAACTTTATCCGATTCTATAATTGCCAATCGCTACGATCGTTCGCTTGACGATGTGACATATAAAGTGTATACACGCGATTTATTTGGTTGCGATTAACAAATCTTAAATGCCGTAAGCATACTTGCTTACGGTATTTATTTTTTGCAAGTGACAAGCGATTCTTTTCATACACTGTCACTGAGGTGATTTCTATGTTTATACCGCTGCAGAGTTTTCTGGATCAAACAATATTCCTCATGCTCTATTTATCCGGCGGCGCAACCTTTCCCAAACCGCTAACATTAGCGGAAGAACGCTATTATTTGGATCAATTCAAACAGGGTGACATTGAGGCGCGAAATATCCTGATCGAGCGAAATCTCAGATTGGTCGCTCATATCATTAAAAAATACTATGCCACCAGCAAAGATCAAGACGACTTGATTTCCATCGGTACAATTGGGTTGATCAAGGGCGTTTCTACCTTTGATCATAAAAAAGGAACCCGGCTTGCCACCTACGCCGCCAGATGCATTGAAAATGAAATCTTAATGTATTTTCGCAATCAAAAAAAGAGACAAAATGATGTGAATATCAATGATCCCATTGAAACCGATGGAGATGGAAATGCTTTAACTTTTCTGGATGTTGTTTATGAAGAAGAGAATTTTGCCGAAAACCTAGATCTTAAAATCAACAGCAAAAAACTTTATGAATTTATTCATCGCTTAGATGCCCGAGAAAAAAGAATACTTATCATGCGTTACGGACTTTATAATACTCAACCCCATACCCAAAAGCAGGTTGCTAAAAAACTTGGGATCTCTCGAAGTTATGTATCTAGGATCGAAACCAAAGCAATCTCAAAAATGCGATCATATTATCAATGAAAAACGGCGGTTTTCTAAGTAGAAAACCGCCGAACTTGTCCTTGAATTTTTATTTTTCGCTAATGATCGTGCCGCTGGTTAATTGAAAACTGGAAAGAATATGAAGTTCGATCTTGTTCTCTTTGGCCAGTTCAATACTTCTTCTTTGAAGCACGCCGGACCCTGCGTCGGAAAGTGCCAGCATTTCATCATAAGTGATGTGATCCAATTTTTGCACATTGATATTTTCCCGCGGATCCGCTGTATAAATACCATCTACATCTTTATAGATACGGCAACTATCTGCTTTTAATGCTGCAGCCAAAGCCACAGCAGAGGCATCCGAGCCGCCGCGCCCTAAGGTTGTTACATCTCCGTTTTCACTAACGCCTTGAAACCCGGTAACAATCACAGCCACGCCTTGATCAAGATACGTCTTTATCTGTTTTATTTCAATCGAAAGAATCTTGGCGTCTCCATATATATCATCCGTGTAAATCCCGGCTTGCGCACCGGTTAAGGAAACGGCCGGAACACCATTACTGATCAGCGTGATCGCAAGCAAAGCAGCAGAGGCCTGCTCTCCGGTCGCCAACAAAGCATCCAGTTCTCTGGAATCCGGTGTTTCGGTAATCTCGCGAGCGCCTGCCAACAGTCGGTCCGTCGCATCTCCTTGCGCAGAGACTACCGTAACCACTCGATTTCCTTCATTGATCCTACGTGCAATAATATTGGCAACATTATGCAGACAAATACGATCTGCAACAGATGTTCCGCCGAATTTTTGGACAATCAGTCCCATTGGTATCCCCCTCTGAAAATATTGAGGTAAACTTCTTTTTTAACTCAGTTTCATTATATTCTATCCACGCTCTTTTGCCACCGGCTTAACGCTTAAAACTCCACTGAGTTTTTTCATTTGATCCAATAGTTCTTCCAAGGGTATATCCATTTTTAATGTATTAAACGAAATCGAAACCGGTGCAATTCCGTTCATGGGAACATTCTGATTAATGGTTAAAATACTGGCGCCCACTGTGGAAATCAATCCTAAAACACGAGACAGCGCTCCAATTTCATCTGAAAGATACAAAATAAGCGTAATGATATTCTGTTTATCCTTCTCCACAAACACGTGAACGCTATCCTTGTACTTATAAAAGACGCTGCGGGAGATCCCAACCTTTTTGGCAGCTTCATGAACCGTTTTACACTCCCCCGTTTGCAAAATTCGTTTGGCTTCAATCACTTTCGAAAAAATCTCAGGCAATACGCTTTTATCAATCAAATAATACTCTTGATTCATGAGGTGTCCTTTCATAAACAACAGTTGTCTTTTACACAGATACAAATATAGCATATTCTTGCGACTTTTTCAAGGACTTTATGAATTTTCAAAATACTCTTTATTTTTTAATTCTATCTATGTTATAATAATAAAAAAATGATGGAGTTTAGATAAACTATGCTTTCAAATCGAGACTATAAACGGGTACATTACCTGATTCAAATTGCCTTTATTGCCGTATTCATTTTTATTGCCTATCTTGCAATAAGGTATGTTTTTGGTGCCATCGCACCATTTATCATCGCTTTTATTATTGCCTCACTTGCAGAGCCGTTGGTCAATCTTTTGGTAAATAAAGCGCGTTTTCCGCGACCGATTGCCAGCACTCTTTGTGTTTTATCTATCATCGCCCTGCTGGTCGTTGTTGGAGTTTTTCTTTCGACCACAATTTGGTCTGAAGGTAAAGTTCTTCTCTCTAAGATTCCCGGATATTTAGGCGAAATGGTTGCTTACCTGAAGGGCGCATTAGACGGAAGCAACGGTTTTTTGGCATTTTTACCGGATAACATTCTCGATAATGCCGTCACCTACCTGACTAATTACGATTACAGTTCCTTGGTAACCGGTTCTTTGGGCAGTTTGGTTTTAGGATATGCCGGAAACGTAGTCACTTATATTCCGAACATCCTGATCTTTGTGATCGTCACCATTGTATCCAGCGTGTTTATGTCCGTCTCCTTCCCCATTGTTAAGCGTTTTGTCTTAGCGCAGTTCGATACCAAGCATCAAGAACTTATCATTGACATTAAAAACAATTTGTTTTCGACGGTTTGGAAGTATTTACGCTCCTATTCCCTCTTAATGCTCGCAACCTTCATTGAACTTTCGATCTTTTTCTTAATTTTTGGATACAAACCGGCAATCCCCCTGGCCTTTTTGATTGCCATTGTTGATATCCTGCCGGTTCTCGGGGTCGGAACCGTATTGATCCCTTGGTCTGTTTTCAGTTTGCTCACCGGCGAACCTTGGCAGGCATTGATTTTGATTTCGATGTATATTGTTGTGACCGTTGTCCGTCAGATTCTGGAACCCAAAATCATTGGTGATAACACCGGTATGCTTCCCATTGTCACCCTTTTCTGCATTTGGGTTGGATTGAAACTCTTTGGTTTCGGCGGTATGTTCTTACTACCCATTACGGTTGTGATTTTAAAAAACTTACACGAAGAGGATAAGGTCCACATTTGGAAAACCCCCGAAAATTTAGAATAAAGGAACATGAGATTCATGGATATGAAAGAAAAATTTTGCGCGTTATATCGCGAAAAAATCAAGCGGGAAGGTGCTGAGGAATTGTTGGAATACCTCTGCGGCAGTGGTTCGGACTTTTTTACTGCCCCTGCAAGCACTCGTTTTCACGGCAATTATCCCGGCGGTCTTTGTGAGCATAGCCTTAACGTATACACAAATCTAAAAGAATATCTCGCAAGACCCTATACCAAAAAACTTTTTTCTAATGAATACAGCGAAGAATCCATTGCCATCGTTTCATTACTACACGATCTTTGCAAGGTTAACGTTTATAAAACCTCTATGCGCAATGTTAAAAACGATGCCGGTGTTTGGGAAAAAGTGCCCTATTATGAATACGACGACAATCTCCCCTATGGCCATGGAGAAAAAAGCGTTTATATTATTGGCGGCTTTATGCGCCTGACCCGTGAGGAGGCCTTTGCCATCCGTTACCATATGGGCTTCTCTGAAGAAAAAGATATTCGAAATTGCTCCAAAGCCTTTGAGATGTATCCTCTTGCCTTTGCATTGGCAACCGCCGATATGGAAGCCTCTCTTTACTTAGAGGAAAAACGATAACTAAAAAGACCCGCAAGGCGGGTCTTTTTTATTTTAATTCATTTCTCGCTTTATAAATGGCTTGAGAAACCGAAGATACACGAATGATCTCTATTCCTTCGATTGGATGAGTCAATTTATTACGGGAAGGCACCATAATCTTAGTAAAGCCAAGCTTTTGTGCTTCTTTAATGCGTTTTTCCAAAAAGGAAACCGCCCGCACTTCTCCCGAGAGTCCAATTTCACCAACAACCACCAAATCGCCGGGCATCTCAAAATCTGTAAACCCGGATGCTATTGCCAACGCAATTGCCAGATCGGCGGCAGTTTCAAATACACGAAAACCGCCAACAACATTAACATAAGCATCTTGGTTATACAACACCATATTGGCGCGCTTTTCCAAGACCGCGATTAATAAAGACATTCGGTTATAGTCAATACCGCTGCCCATACGCCGCGGAACAGGAGCACCGGTTTTGGACACCAATGCCTGAATCTCCGCCAAAATAGGACGTGTACCTTCCAGAAGGCAAGTGACGCAAGTTCCGGGAACATTCTCCGGGCGCCCATCCAAAAACATTTTGGATGGATTATCAATCTCGACCAAACCACAGGTCTGCATATCAAACACACCGATTTCATTGGTAGAACCAAAACGATTTTTTACAGTACGAAGGATCCGATGGTTTAAGTTTTTATCCCCTTCAAAATAGAGAACGGTATCCACCATATGCTCCAAAACCTTAGGGCCGGCAAGGGCACCTTCTTTATTCACATGTCCGATAATAAAAACAGTAATCCCCTGCTCCTTTGCCAAATGCATCAAGGCGGCGGTGGTTTCTTTGATCTGAGAAACAGTACCGGGAGCGCTGGACACATGATCCGATATCATAGTCTGCACTGAATCGACAATCAAAATGTCGGGTCTGTTTTGATAACAGGTTTCCAGAACCGTTTCGATATTGGTTTCACAAGCAAGAAACAAATTTTTAGAATGCACACCTAAACGCTCTGCCCGTAATTTAATCTGCCCCATGGATTCCTCGCCGGATACATAGAGGATCTTTTTCATCTCGCCGAGATATTGACAGATCTGCAATAAGAGGGTAGATTTTCCGATTCCGGGGTCGCCACCCACCAATGTGAGAGAACCAACGACTAATCCACCGCCCAAAACGCGGTCTAATTCTTTAAGGCCGGTAGAAAAACGCATCTCTCCCCCGCTTTGGATCTCACCAATATGCTTGATGTCAACAGCCTTTGCGGTTTTAACCTCTGTTTTTCCTGCAGAGATGGCAACCGTTTGCTCCTCCAATGTACTCCATTCTTTACATTGAGGGCATTGTCCATACCATTTGGAGCTTTCATAACCACAATTAGTGCAACTAAAAACTTGTTTAATCTTCGCCATTTTAAACCTCTTTTACTTCTGCTTCGCAAGCACATTTGCAATGAGCGCAGATAATTTTTCTTGGTATTCTGCCGTCTTCAGTCGTTCAAGTTCCTCGGAGTTCGATAAAAAACCACATTCGATCAATACCGAGGGATTTTCAATATGAGAAAACAGATAAATATTTTTTGAAATCGTTTTTAATGTTTTTGTGTTCTCCGGCTGAAGTTCGGTATTAAATGCCAACTGAAGTTGTTCTGCCAAAACTTTTGCACGAGAATCTTGATCGGAATAAAACACCTGAATGCCGTGAACAGACGAATCCGGATAACTGTTCATATGAATACTAATTAAAGGAACAGCGGGATTTTCCTTAGCAATGGCAATCCGATTACGAACATCCGAAACCTTCTTCGCGTGGATGGTTTCTCCTTCTGAGTAAATACTGTTTTCATCTGAGCGTGTCAGTACATGGGAGATCGAATAGGATTTTAGCGCATCGGAAAGTTTCAAAGTAACCGCAAGATTTAACTCTTGCTCTGTGGTGCCGTCGGACCCGGATGTTCCGCCATCAGGGATGCCATGTCCTGCGTCCAAAATAAACTGCACTTCCTCGACCGCAGTTTCTTTCAATTGAACACGATACTGAAGATTGAACGCTGCCAGCGCAAATATAATGGATATGGCAAATACCGCAGAAATCCCTTTAATTTTATTTAAAAACACACATATCACCTCTTCAAATTATATGAAGAGGAAAAAACGATCATTCCTCCGGCATGCGAGAGAGAATCTTTTTATACATGTTTAAGAAAACATCGCTTAAAATAAAGTTTTTATAGCCTGCAATATAACCAAGCCAGGGAAATAAAATCATTGGAATAAACGCCAACGCCATGATCAGCGGCTGATGATTGGGAAAAATCCCCGCAAGAGGCCAAAACCAATACATATCTGCAAGGCGAAATCCCAACCAAGCCCACCAAAACTTACCGATTTGGTACAATAAGTAAATCACAAACAGCGGAAGAGCAGCAATAACACCTTCTGCAGCGCCAAGATATAAAAAGCCACCGTATTTCGGATCTTTTGGAACACGCCGCGGATCACGATTCCCGCTTTTATAACCGGAACGATATGCGCAGTAACCATATAACAACATAGTTATACACAACGCCAGCACATAACCCGGTAAACTATTTTTAAAAATAACAGAAACGCTGAGTACCAACATTGCTGCGGAAATGTTGGCAACAACCTGATCCAATAATAACGAGCCAACGCCCTTAAAAAAATGTTTCATTCTTGCACCTCATAACGAAGATTTTTTAAATAATCCGTGTAACATCGAAAGGCCGCAGGGATCGCTTTTTGATCCAAGATCTCTTGGATTAAAAACCAAGAATAATCCGCAGGTTTTTCCTTTAAAACCAGCGAATAACCACTCATGTGCCATTCAATATGAGAAAAAATGTGAGTCGAATCCTGTAAAGCAATAACACTTGACACGCCCTCATCTTTAAATTGCTCTAACAATTGCTCTTTTGAATACTTTTCGGGCAGGTTCGGATACTCCCATAGATTTGCCAATAAACCACGCGACGGACGACGTTTTAAAGCAATTTGATTTCCACACCGCAAGATCAAAACCGTTTTTTCTTCGATTTTACGAGCTTTCTTAGACGCTTTAACCGGAATCTCGCCAATCAAACCTTTCTCTTTTGCAGCGCATAAATGCGCCAATGGACACACCTCGCAATGCGGCTCACCATTAGGCAAACAGACCGTCGCGCCCAATTCCATCAAACTCTGAGTAAACTCCGATGTTTTATCTTGGGGATAGATCGTTGCCAAAGACGCAGTAAATTCCTTTTTCACTGCCGGTGATGCGATATCCGCAAACGATCCGAGCAAACGAGACAGAACCCGCAAAACATTTCCATCCACCGCCGGAGTTGGCAATCCAAGAGCAATGGAGCAAATGGCACCTGCGGTATACTCCCCAATCCCCGATAATGCTAACCAACCCGAAAAATCGGTTGGAAATGACCCTGCATCCACAATTTGTTTTGCTGCTTTTTGAAGATTACGGGCGCGGCTATAATACCCAAGGCCTTCCCATAGTTTCATCAATTGATCTTCCGGAAGCGCGGCCAAAGTTTGCACATCCGGTACTTCTTCCAAAAATCGCAAATAATATGGAATCACCGGATCAACCCTGGTTTGCTGAAGCATGATCTCGGAGATCCACACCCGGTACGGTGTCGGATCATGCCGCCAAGGAAGATCTCTTTTGTTTAATTCATACCATTCAATTAACGGTTCAACAATTCTTTTCATTTTAATACCTCTGATTAAACCCATTATAGCGGATATTCCTATAAATATCTATGGATTTTTTTAAAATTTTTATTTAACTTCAAAAATACGACAAAATCAAAATAAAGAACCATTTATAATGGGTCGTGGATAACTGTAATAAAAAGGAGTTGGTTCCATGATCCGCATACAAAACAAACTGGACAAGCTTGAAAGTTCCGCCATCGCGCTCTTTTATTTTCTGCTGCGATCAACACTCTCTTTTGGGATTGGTTATATCACTGCAAAATGTAATATTTTTGATGACTTCTCCCCTTTTTCGATCATCTTACTGTCAGTAAGTCCAAAGATCGGGCTGGTACCGACTTTTTGCTTTTTAGGGAGTTCTCTAGGTCATCTGTCCAATCCTTTTCAAATGGCGATCTTCAAGTATATAACTGCATTGACAATGATCTATATCATTTATATGGTCTTTCAAAAGAGTTTGCACATGATCCAAAATGATTCCGCAATTTTAGCAGCCGGTTGCTGCTTGGGCTCCGGCTTCCTCTTTATGCTTACAAAGGGTTTTACATTATTTTCTGTATTACTTTTGATCTGTGAATGTATCTTAATTTGTTGTTGCATCTATTTTGTCAATTACACAGCATCGGCATTTAAGAAAAGTTGTTTTTTATCCTCACGTGAGTTAATCGCCGCCGCTGTATCTTTAATACTGATATTAATCACTTTACAACACATTACTGTATTTAATCTGAGCATCTCACGATTGATCATTTTTATTCTTCTGTTTTTGGCACTCTCCTGTTTAAAAACAAGCCATACAGCCGTTTTGGGTTGTTGCCTTGGGATTATTTCGGCCGCCATTGGAAACGGCGGAGAGGCGATTTTTACCGCCATGATTGTTGGTACCTTATTGGCTTGTGTTTTTTCATCCTTTTCAGAGCGTCTCGCAGTTACGGCGTTTGGTATTGCTTATTTTGCGGTTCTCTTCTTTTTCGGAAAGTTTCCTTGGAATTATTGGTACTTTGCCGAGCCACCCATTGCCATGGCAGCGGTTTGCTTTGTCCCCAAAAAGCCATTGAAATCATTTCTCTCTTCCTACATTACGGTTAAGGTCGCAGAAGACGATCCCGTCCCAAGCCCTCATAACGAAGATGTGGAACAATTAATTGAAGAGTTCTCTTTGCTCTCTAAAAAAATCGAGAACAAGATAAGTGCGAAAATTGCAGATGTTCAATTTCTAATTGAAGAAGAAAAAACAATCAAAAGCGCATTAAACGCACGAAACCTAACGGTACGGGATTTAAACTTTATTATAGATCGTCACCATTGTAAAAAATGCGAGATCATCGTTGAAAAAAGAGAGGATCTTAATATTGAGAACATACTTCAGAAAACGATATCTCCCTATTTCAATGATGAATATACCATCAAATTGATCGAACAAAAAGATACGGTTTGTGCAGTATTCAAGGATAAAAGCAATTATACCATTTCCTGCGTTGCACTTTGCAGAAACAAGCAAAATGAAACCGTTTCCGGTGATCATACCTGCGGTTTTTTCATTGATAAAAACACCTATTGCATCTTACTGGCCGACGGTATGGGCAGCGGCGAAAACGCAGGCCACGAAAGCAAATTAGCGGTTGAAACTCTTCAAAAACTTCTGCAAAGCGAGTTGTCGGTTCAAAATGCACTCAATATATATCGGTCTACCGAGCGTTTTCGAAAGGAAGACTTCTTTACAACCATTGATATGTGTTTTATTAACCTCAAGGATGGCATCGCCGAATTTTATAAAGCAGGAGCCTTTGACAGTTATTTGATTCATAAAGATCGACTCACTGTCATCACGGGAGGTGGGATGCCCCTGGGTTTAAGCGAGAATGATCGTATCAAACATCAAAGTTTCCGTATCTCCAACGATGATTTTCTAATTATGGGTTCCGATGGGCTTTCTGCATTCGACAATCAGTCCGAAGCATCTATTTTACTTTGCAAAGATGATGATATTCGCACCTATGCACAAAAAATCTTTAAGCGACTGGCTGAAGTTTCAGGCGAAGATCGTAACGACGATGTTACCGTCATCGCAGCGAAATTTCAAAAAGCCATTGAATAAGAATCATCACCGGCAGAATACTAACATAGAGGTGTTGGTATGATCAAAGGAATTGGAAAACAGATTATTTTAATGAATAATACAGAGAGCGAAATATTCGAACAAGCCATCTTTATTCTGCGTTCCCAAGAAAAGATGCCATATAAAAACATTGTGAAGGAATGCGAACGTATGATGCATTGTCATATTCATCCGGACCGCAAGCATCGCGCCGGAAACGGTTGGAAGATCGCATTCTTCGTTTTGCTTCTTTTTACAACCGCTTTATTCGCTTTATATCTCTTTAAATAAAACAATCCCCCGCTTTGCGGGGGATTGTTTTATACGTTGAAGCGGAATAATACCACATCTCCATCTTTCATAACATATTCTTTGCCTTCACTGCGAACCAAGCCTTTTTCCTTGGCAGCAACCATTGAGCCACTGGAAACCAAGTCATCATATGCAACAACTTCAGCACGGATAAAGCCACGCTCAAAATCTGTATGGATCTTCCCTGCTGCCTGAGGCGCTTTGGTACCATCGGTAATCGTCCAGGCTTTCGTTTCCATTTCACCGCTGGTAATGTAACTGATCAAACCCAATAGATTATAGCAAGTAGCGATCATACGATCCAAACCACTATGTTCAAAGCCCAGTTCTGCCAAGAAAAGTTCTTTTTCTTCACTATCCAGTTCACTGATTTCTTCTTCAAGGCGAGCGCAAATCACCAAGACATCCGCATTTTCATTGGCAGCGCGCTCCTGAACTTTTGCAACATAAGGATTGTCCAGTTTCCCGTTTTTGAAATCCTCTTCGCTGACATTGGCGGCATAAATCACAGGCTTATTGGTCAGCAGTGATACTGTTTTCATAATCTCAAGTTCATCTTCCGTAAAATCCACCGTATTAACAAAGCGTTCTGCTTCCAAGGTGGCTTTGATCTTCTTGAAGAGTTCTACCTCAACTAAATGTTTCTTATCGCCCTTGGCCAATTTTAAAGCGCGATCCAAAAATCTATCAACCAACTCTAAATCCGAAAAAATCAATTCCAAATTAATGGTCTCAATATCGCGGATAGGATCAATTGAACCGTCCACATGAACAATATTATCATCCGCAAAACAACGAACAACATGAACGATTGCATCCACTTCGCGAATGTTGCCCAAAAACTTATTTCCAAGACCTTCACCGCGGGAAGCCCCTTTGACCAAGCCTGCAATATCCACAAATTCGATTACCGCAGGAACAACCTTTTTAGATTTATTCATTTCAGCCAAAACATCCAAACGTTTGTCGGGCACACACACAACACCAACATTAGGATCAATGGTACAAAACGGATAGTTTGCCGACTGCGCCTTTGCATTTGTAATAGCGTTAAAAAGGGTACTCTTCCCTACATTGGGCAATCCCACAATACCAAGTTTCATATTTAAACAATTCTCCTTCTATTTTTGATTCTTATCACTAAGTAGACGATGAACCGCCTCACGTAATTCCAAACTATTTTTGTGTCGCCGAATCAAAGTCATCACTTTTTCAAAAGATGTGCGGCTTCTAAGCAAATGAAATGCCTGCACATCCTGCTGAATACAACGAAGTTGCTTCAAACGAACAGATGGCACCGGTCCGCCAGGTTCCGGATAGATCAAAGACAACGCGCCGGTTGGATACATACATTGCGAATCCTTAAAATTGAATCCACGATTATAAAACGCTGTTAAATGATTCTTAAAGCAAATTGTGCTTAAAGAGCACAAATACTCACTGCGTGTTGCGGTAAACAGATCAACGCAAGGGGATGTATTTTTAGGATCAATTTGTATGAACGAATGAATTAAAGAAGCATCCGAAAAATCATCTATCTTATCCAATGCAATCACCGTCGACCCAAAAAAATTCTCATCGAACAATCGACGATCCGATACCGGATCGAGAATGCGGGCATTTCCAATCACTTTTGAAATCGCATTTCGAATTTTAAGATAACTCTCTGTAAAATCATTTTTGAATCCGTCTGTTAACTGAAAGGTATAGGTAAAACCAAAATCCAATTCACGAAAGTGCTCATTCATCTTTCGCAATAACTTTTTAACAAAGAGCAGATACTTATCATCAAGACAAGAGAGTTCCTCATCAAAAAGCGGCATATCATAATTATATTTGATTTGTTTCCAGGGCAAACACTCATTGCCGGCAAGGGAGATAAATAACGGTGGAAATACCATGTTTTTGATGCCATTACGAAATGCATAGTGCATCCAAGTATCCATCAAATCGAAATTGAAACGATAATCTGAACCTTCGCAATGAATTTGAATCAGTTGAACAGGATCTTGAATTGAAATTGATGGACAAACAGTCGGAAACGCAGGAACAAGCACATCGGTCACACCGTGGTCTGCCGCTAATTTAAAATATTTATCAAGCATCGCCCAATATTCATTGCAAAACAGCGGAATATGGTGCGCTTCTGAGATTGAGGAGGGAAAAATATATTCGCAATGACGTAAGATCTCTTTAGGAGCGGCACACTGAATAACATTCAATTCAAAAACACTCTCAACGGCATCTTCCGCCGAAGTAAAACAAAGCCTGCTTTCAAACATTCCGGAGCGAGCACCGCGAACGCTTACCCAAAGCACCACAGGGATCGGACCAACCGCAAGAGTACTTCCGGTTTTAACCGGAACCAAGCAGTCGCCCACAATTCCGGGTTCATTAATAATACAGTTTACAGGATCAGCATTTTGATAATGAGGCCAAGAAACCGCCTCGGAACATACCCGATAGATCGAAGTCTCTAACGCCGAGCAAGTTCTTAAGGTATACCATTCCACTTGATCCGTCTCGCCGCACAAAACAACTTGATAAGAAAATTCTTCCCCAATCAGAGCAGTAGCGTGATCATAAGTGCGCGAAAAATCGACCTTGCAGATATCAATGTTTTCATTTGAAGGTTTTTGCGTTAATCGAATCATGCCCACAAACCCTGATTTACAAGAGATTTAATCGTTTTATTGTGACCGCTGAGCGTTTCATTGAAATAAAACTTTTGGTTTTTATCCGTCACAAAGTAATAGTAATTGCTCTCTTCGGGATCCAACACAGCCTTCATTGAATCAACCCCCGGACAATTGGTGGGACCCACGGGAAGACCAATACACTTATAGGTATCATACGCTTTTTCCATTGCCGAAGAATAATGAGAAAGTACACTCAACTCTCCTGCATACTCAGTGGTCGGATCGGATTGCAAAAGACGCATATCGGAAGAGTTCAGGCGATTCCAAAAAACTCCGGCAACCCCAGTCATGGATTCTGAACTAAACGCTTCCGCTTGCACAACAGAAGCCAACGTGATAAACTCATTGAGAGATAGATCCATCTCATTTGCCGCTTTGATCATATCGTCACTCACATAATCATCAAACGCTTGCAACATCCGCGAAACAATCTCTCGAGCTGTAACGGTATCGGCGCGAAATTCATAAGTTGCAGGAAATAAAAAGCCTTCTAATTTATAGCCAACTAATGATTGGTCGCGCATTTTAAGTTCCTCAAGAAAAGCAAAATCATAATCGTAACTATCGGCCGCGGTTAAGAACTCATAATCTTTACACAAACCGCTTTTATCGAAAATCTCTGCGATCTCCCGAACCGTCTTCCCTTCGGGGATCACAACCTTAACATAGTTAAGAGAGGCATCCGGCTCCATCAAGGCCTTGCACAATTCTTTATAAGACATCTTTGCGTTCACTTCATAAATACCATTATACCAAACAAAATCAGGATAATTCTTATGAATATAGTTTAAAAAGCGCACCGAAGACACAATAATATCATTTTCAGCCAAACGCTTTGCCACTTCGTTTTCAAAGTCAGACTTTTCGATGGTAAGGGTATAAGAAAGATCTTGCTGATCAATTCCTTTAAGATCTTTATAATATGGAATATATGCTTTGATTTTTGGCATCAAAACAATTACGGCAACAATGAAAATCAAGAGGAACGCAGCCAAAACGCCCCAAAATACTGTTTTTTTCTTCAATGCGGGAACCTCCCTTTACATATTTAAAGAATTATATCAAATTTTTAAGAAATTGACAATAGTTTTATCAACAAAAAGAAGCGAAAGCACTTGCTTTCGCTTCTTTTATTCTTCAGAATCAAAACCTTCATATTTTTCCGGTACAATTCTTGCACCGGTTTTAGGATCAAAGCCATCAATCATATATTTTTTGATCAACGGGTTCACGGTAAAATTGATCAACAATCCGTTAAAAGAAAAATACAAAAACGCCAGAACAAACAACATTCCGATGGGGTTTAAAAACTTCATTAGAAGGAAGGTGCTCCCGGCAATGAACACAGTGAGCAGAAAATTGCGCAAAAAGCCCGCCCAACAAAAGATAAAGGCATTTTTCAATAACTGTTTTAAAGTCAGTTTGAATGTGATCATCATGTTATAAACATAATAATGCATAAACAAACAAACCGTTAAAGATAGAAGGATCGCCGCCAAAGAAAGAGTCATCATAATTTGATTGGTCAAATTAAAGACCATCAGGAGATCCAGAATCAAAAAGGCAAAAGCCAGAAACTCGATACACGAGAATAAAAACGCCTGCTTAAAATTCTTTTTGAAGGTCTCAATAAAATCGCCCCAAGGAAATGCATGCTCTTCCCTGGCATAGTTGCGTAGAATCTTGGTCATTCCGGCAGTCGCGGGACCGATGGTAACAATCGGAAGGCAGAACAACACATAAAGCAGGTTGACCAAAATCAAATTCCAAAACTTTCGAAAATAGATTTGAAAGAACAAAATCGGGCGAGGAGTTTTTTCATCCTTAGATACGCCCTTACCTTCTTTTTGATACTGATTGAAAAATCCCATGCTTATTCACCCACTTTCACAGCACGAGGATGGCAGGTCTCATATGTAGAAAGATATTTTCTCTTCAAAAGTTTCGCATAGACCTTCGTGGAATTAATCGAAGAATGCCCCATCATGTCTTTTACCATATTGATATCAGCACCGTTTTCCAAAAGGTGAGCTGCAAAGGAATGACGCAATGTTTTCGGGGTAATATCTTTTTCGATTTTTGCAGAGGCCGCATAATATTTAACCAACTTCCAAAAGCCCTGACGAGTCATGGGTTGTCCGGTCGTATTTAAAAACAACGTTTGCTCTTTCCCATTGTTTACAATCTGCGGACGGCTCTCTAATAGATAATTTTTCAAAGACTGCACTGCCAAAGAATACAGCGGAATGATCCGCTCATTATCCTCATGACGGTTCATCATTAAATATCCGATATCCAAATTGACATCAGATACTTTCAATGCCAAAAGTTCACTTACGCGAATACCGGAAGCATAAAGGACTTCCAACATCGCCTTATCGCGAATGCCCTTTACAGTTTCACTGCTGGGCTGCCATAGTAGTAGTTCAACTTCATCATTTGATAAGATTTCAGGGGCTTTTGTTTCATTCTTCAACCCCTTGATGCCGGCCATGGGATTAACCGACACGCTTTTTTTCGTTAAAAGGTATTTAAAGAAACTACGCATCGTAGACATAGAGCGAGAAATTGTGGAATCACTCTTTTTCGCCTTCTTTAATGAATCAAAATATTTATTCAGCATTTGATCCGTCACCTGATCCCAAGAATCAACGCCCTTAGAGCGAAGATAAAGCATAAACTGACGAAGATCTCTTTGATAGGAGGCTAAAGTATTGGCAGAGGTGCTTTTTTTCGTCATTAAATAATTACAAAAGTTGATATATGCACGTTCCAAACTTATTCCCTCCTTTCAAAAATTAAAATAAATTCAATAAAATCGGCACCATTCGCACTTCCCATAATGACCCCAAAAGCAAAAACGGAATCAAAAGCAAAAAGCAAACGATGTGCTCGCGGAATTCACGGTAAGAAACGCCATGCTTTCCCCTACCCCGCAACAAGTTGAACAACGAAATGGACAAACGGGTGGAGGAATAACAAATAAAGAACCCTAAAAAGGTAAAATAAAAATTTTGGGCAAAAAATGCCAGCGTACCGAAAAGAAGTCCCCGCACGCCGGCCAGTATCACCGATAAAGCAATCAACAACCCAAGAGAAAACCCTTTATACAATGGAAATAACGGGATTAGCGGCAAACCAACTACCGTAAGTCCGATAAAAAATAATAGTAAATAAAAGAAAAAATGTTGTAAAAAAACAGATAAAAAACCGCCCACATTCTCCGAACTGAACAGAAGGCGGGCTTGGTCTGTAAAATCATTACGCAACAAAACTGCTGCTGCAACACCAACAAAAAGGCCAATTAAATAAAGAATGGAATAGATCCGAATAATCGGAAGTTCAACGCAAATCATCCTTTTAATTTTCGACATAAATGCAGACACACAATCACCTCAAAACAATCTATGAAGGATTGTCCGCAAATATGCCGAAAAAATTATGTAAATAAGTTATGACGCCTATTTCTTGATGGAGTGTTATTATTCTACTCCAAATTCGGCACTTATTCAAGTGATTTTTATTAGAAAAATCTTTTTTGTAAAACCTGCCCAAAAACATTATGTAAACCAAGTTGATAAAATTATGTAAACTTAATTTTGCTAC
>JAZNGR010000063.1:0-5617 GCA_045576575.1 Eubacteriales bacterium | reverse complement strand
GCGATATTGCAGAGGCGAAAGAATTCAAAAAAGTTACCCGAGAGATCAACAAATACATTCGCCAAAATCAGATCACTGCCGCTGAGCGGTCCTATGCGCGGGGCGTTGCAGAAGGAAAATGGGCGGCTGAAGAGGCTCCTGCTTCCATTCGCCAAGAGGTAATTGCACCGTTGGCAGAGCTGATCGCCCAAGAGCGGGATCTGAAGGGGATCTCCGGCAAGCTTGCGCGCCAGACTGCTATTCGCGCAGCCATCGACGATGAGGCGGAAAAGGATGCGGCACTGATCACCGCTTCCTCTAATTTGATTGAAAGGGTATTGAAGAGTCGCGCCTTTCGCCTTACCATGACGCCGAAACGGTATTGCAGGGTCCTTTGGGGCGAAGAAAACGGCAATTATATCTACTATAAGTATTTTGCGCCTTCGGTTCAGAATAATGCCAACCGTACCCTCTTCGTCAACGAGCACAACGAACGGCTGAAAAAATTCCAAAATGAAGAGGGCAAGGAGAAAAAACTGACCAAGGACGAGCGCGCCATGGCGCAGATGATGATCGAGGCGATGGCCTATGAGGATATCATCGAAGGCGCATCTAACAAAGAGCATATGCGCGATGCCATCGATTCGCTGATGGGCGGATCCTTCAGCCCTTCGGAAGAGGTTCGCGAAATCTTACGGGAAAAATTCGGCGCCGAAAGGCTGACCGAGGAGCTTTTGATGCAGCTGATCGGGGATCCGGATCAGGTGGAAGCGCTGGATGCGCTGATCAACGATGTAATGGATCAAAAGCATATGCATCGAGATGGGCCGAGAGCTGAGATCCAAAATGCCATCTGCGAAGGCGCTTGGGCAAAGATGCTCGGTAATCGGGTTGAAAAGTTACTCAATGAAGAGCCGGAGATCAGCAAAAGCAAGGTGGAGGCTGCTGCGGCCGCCTACGCCAAGGAGTATTCCGAGCTCTACGATGCCATCAATGACTTTTTGATCGCCCATGGAATGGATCCCATCGGCCGCATTTATCGGTATACGCCGCATATGCAGATCCAAAACGCTGTGGATCGGTTTTTTGAAAGCCTGCGGGCAATGACCAAGGATGGAGAGGTGCAAACGAGGATCCCCCTTGAGATGGTGGGGATGACCTCGGCCCTTCGCCCGAATAAGAAATGGAATCCTCATTTCCAGGAGCGAAAAGGCTGGCAAACCGATTACGATATCTATTATACCTATGATCGGTATCTGGATTATTATTCGCAGGTGCTTTATTATACCGATGATATTATGCGGATCAAGGGCTTGGAGCGCATGATCCGCTATCGGTACAGCTCCACCGAAGCCCGCGCGGCTTATAACCGCGGTCGGCAGATCCTTCGCAGTAATCTGGAGGATCAAAGGGCATTCCTTCGGGAGATCGATCCGGAAAACGAAACGAAGGATCTCACTCCTGCCGATGTTCAAAAGCTTCTTTATCAGTATCTGGAGGATGCGGATGCGCGGCTGGAAAAATCTTCTGCCCATCGGGTGGCCGACATTGCAATTGGATGGCTCCAAAATATAGCGATGGTTCGCGCGGGAAAGCTCAGTAATCTGGATCGAGGCGCGGAATATATGGCCGGTCGAGGCGGCTTGAGCTGGGGCGCCCGTCTTTTCAATCTGCTGTCTGCCAGCAAAACGGTGGGCTCCATCTCATCGCTGGCGCAACAGCCCCTTCAGCTGGTCAATGCCGCCGATACCTTCGGCCTGAAAACGATGGGACAAGCCATCGCAGATGTATTGACGGGAACCACTGCGGCGGAGGGCTTTGCCGAGGAGATCCCGCTTCTGATCGGTAAGAATGGGACGGATCTTCTTTCCAGATCAACCTTTTCAAAGGTAGTCAACAGTGTGGGCAAACCGATGGAGTTTGTGGATGGAGTTGTTTCGCAGATCGTGGCTCGGGCGGCCTATATCGATGCGCTCAAGCGCGGGATGGCCGCCGAAGATGCCTTGATCTTTGCCAACGATGCGGCAACCGATATTATGGGCAGCCGTCAGAATATGGAGCGGCCGGAGATCTATGACGCGAAGATGTGGAAGGTCGTCTCGGTATTTACCCTGGAGGCGACCAACAGCATACACAACCTTCTTTTTGATAAGGTCAGCCAATATAAACTGCTTAAGAAAACCAAAGGAAACGGCGAGGCCATTCGATTTGTAGCAAAAGCCATGCTTTGTCATTTGTTTTTGGCCTTCTTGGGGAACCGCGCCTATGACGACGGAATGAACCAGACGCCGATCCCCTTTGATTTCATCGGATGGATCACCCAAGCAATTGCCGCAGGGGAAAAAATCACCGCGCAGCAGTTCTGGATGGAAGCTCTCGACAATGTATCAGAGGCTTTTGGCTTAGGGCGCCCCTATGGCACCGAAAGAACCTCAAGAGGATTCGATGCTGAGGAATTCTGGAAGATGCTCGGAGAAGAAACGATGGATAATTTCGCTTTGATATCAAATATTCTCGCATTTGCAGGAGTAGGCTCGGATACCGCACTGCTTCGGGATCCCATAAATACTTGGGACAAAATTTATAAAGATGCGGCTTTGCTTTTTGATAAGGATGTTCAAAAAGCAGGAATGGGTTGGTATGCAGGGCTTGATCTTCTTTCGGATGTTTTAGCGTTGGTTCCTTGGGGCGGCGCGCAGGCCAGAAAAACCCTGCAGGGTATCAATGTGATGCTGCGGGGAGGCTTGTATAAGATCAATCATGACGGAACCCGTCAATTGAGATTCGCAACGGACGGCGCTGTTGATTGGGCAAAATCCGTTCTTTTTGGGCGATACGGTGCATATTCTGCGCAGGAATACTTCGATACCGGCGCCAAGATCTTTTCGGTAGAGGATACCGAGCGTTATGATGCGCTGGTTGATTCCGGCGTGGATCCCAAAAGGGCCTACGAGATCGTTGATCATATTCGCGGGATCAAGAAAACCACCGAGGCGGGAAATGAGATGGCGGATCCGGACGAAAAGCGCGAATATATTTTGGATCTGGATCTTTCCTCCGAGCAGAAGCTGATTCTATTTAAAGGAACATTATCCGATTCTGCTTTGGAAAAGGCGGAGAAGCTTCTTGGCGCCGGTGTGAGCGCGACGAATTATATGGAGGCTTATTGCGAGTATCGCGAGATCAATTCGGAAGACGATCTCAACGAAAGCGCGAAGGCAACAGAGTTTTCTTATATGATCGATAGGATGGTTAGCGATCCCGACCAAAAAGCGATCCTGAAATCTGCGGAGGCGTTCTCGTTTGGTGCTCTTGGCGGTGTGACCGCGGCGAAATATAATGAAATGGTGGATGCAGGCGTTTCTTATGACGATGCATATGACGCTTTTTGTGCCGTAAATCGGTTAGAACCGATGGAAGGCGAAAAAACCGTATCAACATTGCAGAAATATTCCGCCATCGTCCGGAGCGGTCTTTCGGAGAAGAGCAGCCGCAAGGCTCTTATTGCATATGCCTCTGATGCAGAAACCAGAAGAATGGAGATTTCCTTTGACCTTGGAATCAAAGCAAGCCAATATGTTCAAGTAAAGGAAAACATCGAGAAGCTCGGCGGCAATACAACCAATGCTAAACTGACCGCGGCTGTCGATGCAATCGAAGGATTGAGCAACGAACGCAAGGCTGTGCTCTGGCAACTGCTCTCCTCTTCCACATCGGCGAAGAATAATCCGTTCTCTGCCGAGATCGGATGGGGTGTACTCGGCCGCGTGGAGGAGTATTATGAAGAAGCGTTGAGCGAATAAAAACAAAAGACCCTTGCAAATGCAAGGGTCTTTTTCTGCGGATTTTTAAAAAAATCGGGGATTTTTCGGGGATTAAAAAGCGGAGACCGCATAAGAATGCGACCTCCGATGTTATTTGGTGGAGCCGAGGGGAGTCGAACCCCTGTCCGAAAACCCATCCGAGCAACTTTCTACGCGTTTAGTTTATCATTTAAAATTCCCTCATCTGCTCGCCGATAAACAGGCTGACAGAGTTGGTAGCTTCATCATACATTTCCGGGGCAAAGCTTAGCCGAAAACGTTCACCGCTAAAAATGACACCTCAAATGCGCCCGCGGTCCCTCGCACCGAGATGACGCCGCTTAAATTAAGCAGCGTAAGCTAATTTATTATTGTTAGCGTTTATTTTTAAGTTACACATTTTAAGGTGGTTGTGCGCCACCACGCGCTTATTGCCGTTCAAGATCCCCGTCGAAACCTTTACGGCCCCATATAAAGGAGAGCAAGGCTCCCCTTGTTTTACTTGGTTTGGAATGCAACATCCTTTAAAAAGGAAATGCTGTCTTTGACCCATCGGCGAGGGCGAGCCTCCAGCAGATGACGAGCGGGAATGCCGTTTTCATGCTTGGCAGTACGTTCATCCGCGAGACCTAATCCATGCACTCCTGTTGGGTATACATGTATTTCAAAGGGGATGTGATGGATCGCAAGGGCAGTGGCCATTAATAGGGAATTCTGCACAGGAACCCCCTTGTCGGTAGCGGTGTGCCAAAGGAATGTTGGCGGGTAGGATTCGGTTACCAATTTTTCAATGGAAACAGAATCCCGCTGCTCTTGGGTTACTTCATAGCCAAAAAGGGAATGCATAGAGCCTAAATGAGCAAATTCACCGCCGGTAATCACCGGATAGCAAAGAACCGTGGCATTTGGTTTACATAATTGATAATCTTCGAAGTGCTCTTTGGAAAGTTCGCTATTCCAAAAGGCACCGGTGCTGGCGGCCAAGTGACCGCCTGCAGAAAAGCCCAGAATGGCGATTTTTTGGGGGTCGACATTCCATTCCTCGCTGTTCTCACGAACGGTTTTGATGGCACTGAGCGCTTCCAACGTACAGCGAGGGAAGGTGGCTTTTCCCAAGCCTGCTGAATAATACAAAATGAAAGCAGCCATATCGGCGGCGAGATATTGGAGAGCAATTGCTTCTGATTCTCGCTCGGAACACCCCCGATAGGCGCCACCGGGGCAAACAATAATCGCCGGACGCTTGCGATTAATTTCGATCTCTTCATAGTTGGAAGGGATATAGCAATGTAGTTCCGGAGACATTCCTTCATCGGCAGGAAGGGGGATTATATAGAATCTCATAGTTCCTCCTATTGATTACGGGCCTTGAGACGGATCTCCATTTCGCGTGCCGCTTCTTTTTTTGCGATGGTTTCCCGCTTATCATAGTTTTTCTTGCCGCGGCAGAGACCCAGTTCCACCTTGACTCGTGCTCCGCTAAAGTAAAGGGAGAGAGGAATCAGGGTGAGCCCGTCTTGCTTGGTTTTTCCAAAAAGAGACATGATCTCTCGTTTGTGCATCAATATTTTTTTCAAGCGTAAGGGATCGCGATTAAAGATGTTTCCCTGCTCGTAGGGAGAAATATGCATTCCACGAACATACAATTCGCCATCTTTAAACTCACAGTAACTGTCTTTTAAATTGACGCGCCCTTGACGGATGGATTTGATTTCAGTACCGAAAAGAACGATGCCCGCTTCATAGGTGGAAAGAACAAAATAGTCAAATGTTGCTTTCTTGTTTTTGGCAATATATTTTTTCTGTTCTTGCTTCATCGGGCACCTCCTTTTATA
>JAZNGR010000062.1:0-38977 GCA_045576575.1 Eubacteriales bacterium | reverse complement strand
ACCGCTTGGCCTCCGACTTCCCTCGTTCACAAAAATTATGATTTTTCATGAGTTTTTTGGAAAGACCGGCCGAAATGGCGCAAAAGCGATTAAAACGCTTAAATTCGCGCCAAAAAGAAATAAAATTATAAGAGGGTGCAGAAATGGAGCCATAATGGACGAATTATTTAACAAACCCACGGGGGGGGGGCAAACTTAAAAGAAAAGGAGGCGGCCAAGCTGCCCGAATATCCAAAGATCCCGATAGCAGAGCTTTCGGCATACGAGCGGAACGCCCGCACTCATAGCGACGAACAGATTGAAAAGATTAAAAACTCAATTAAAGAATTTGGTTTTGTCTCCCCGGTCATAATCGACGAAAATAACATGATTCTGGCCGGCCACGGTCGTGTAGAGGCGGCCAAAGACGCCGGAGTGACCGAAGTGCCATACCGGCGCGTGACGAACTTAAACGAAGATCAAAAGCGCGCGTACATTCTAGCAGATAACAAGCTATCTGATATGGCTGGCTGGGATGAGGAGCTGCTGCGCGAAGAACTGGCGGCTATCTCACTTGACATGGCCGATTTTGGCTTCGATGACATCGAAGAAGAAAACATCGAACTGGTCGAGGACGACTTCGACGAATCCGAAGAGAAGGTGGAAGCGGTTGCTAAAACAGGCGAACTCTACCAGCTAGGCGACCACCGGCTTTTGTGCGGCGATTCCACAAGCGAAGAGGATGTCTGGCACTTGATTGGGGAAGAAGAGGCCGATCTTGTAGTGACCGATCCGCCATATAATGTGGCCGTCCGGAGCGGAAGTCGCGCTGACCCAGACCGAATAGGGTTGACTATTGAGAACGACGACATGGACGAAATAGAGTTTTTAACCTTCCTAAATGCTGCATTTGCAAATATGCACCGGCACTTAAAAGATGGCGGAGTATTTTATGTTTGGCATGGCGCGAACGGCACTGTACCATTTATAACATCACTTCAAGACAACGGACTTGAAGTGCGCCAGCAACTTATTTGGAATAAGAACCGTTTTGTTTTTGGGAGGCAAGACTATCAATGGAAGCATGAGCCATGTTTGTACGGCTGGAAAGCAGGGGCCGCACACTTTTTTACTACAAACCGCACCTATTCAACGGTGATAGACGAGAAGCCACTTGATTTTGATAAACTAGACCGCAACGAAGCCATTAAAATTCTTAAAAAAATATATACTGTTGAAACAACAGTGCTGGACTATAAAAACCCGCAACGAAATGACCTGCACCCCACCATGAAACCACTCGACCTCATTGGCCACCAAATCAAAAACAGCAGCCGCCCAGGCGAAATAGTGCTTGATCTTTTCGGCGGGAGCGGCAGCACTTTAATGGCGTGCGAGCAACTTGGGCGCAAGTGCCGGATGATGGAGTATGACCCGCACTACGTCGACGTGATAATTGCCAGGTGGGAAAAAATGACAGGTAAAAAGGCGGTGAAAATATGATGTGGTAAAATAGAACCATAAGGAGCAAAAACACCATGACAAAAAGTCTCAATGAACAAGCCCAAGAAATTATTAAAATTGCCGAAGCGTCCGGCGTTCAATCTAACTTCTTTTTTCTAACCACTTTCAAGCGGTACCAAGTCCAGCTCAATATTTTGGCTGGCCTGGAAAAGTCCATCAAATCCGAGGGATCGACCGTCACGAAGGAATATGTCAAAGGGCGAAAAAACCTCTATTCTAATCCGGCGGTGGCGGACTATAACCGAACCACCGACAGTGCCAATAAAACCGTCTCAACTTTAATGAGGATCATCAAGAGCTTTAACGTTGGCGATGAGGCCGACGAAGAAAAAGACAGTCTAATGGCGGCGATAAACGGCGGTGATGATTATGAGGAAACTGACTAACTGCCAAGCATATATTTTTTGCAAAAAGTCAATAAAACAAAAAACAACCCCGAAATATGTCAAGCTCCAGATGAGAGACTTCATGAGGATCTGCGAGGGCAAAGATAAGAAATATAAAGTAAGCGGCACCAAGCTAAAGCAATTGGAGAACATTCTTAAAATTCTGATTATGCCGAAAGGCCTCAAGGCCGGCCAGACGCTTTACGACTGCACGATGGGCTACCAATGGCTTTTTTACACCGCTATCCTCTGCGTAGTGTACCGTGACAACCCGGAGCGCCGGCGCTATGAAACCGGCGTGCTGGAAATCTGTCGCAAGAACTTCAAGACGTACACCGTGGCGACTATTTTCATCCTCTTATTCCTCATCGAGCCGGACTTCTCGCAATTTTTTTCGGTGGCGCCGGATGGCGCCTTGTCGAAAGAGGTAAAGACGGCCCTCGAAGAAACGATCAAGTCCAGCCCGCTTTTGTATGAGAACAAAAAAAAGAAGCGCTTTAAGATCCTGCGCGACTACATTTTATTTAAACCAAAACAAACAAAGCTCACCCCGCTATCATATAGCACCAGTCGCATGGATGGGCGCATGCCTAACGCTTTCATCGCTGATGAGGTCGGCGCGCTGCCGAACAGTTATGCCATTAACGCCATGAGGTCGGGCCAGCTGAACACCTTAAACAAGCTGGGCTTTATTATCTCGACCAAGTACCCCACGATCGACAACCCCTTCGAGGATGAGGTGGGCTATTCTAAAAAGGTGCTGGATGGAATCGAAGACGATCAAACGCGCTTCGCGCTGCTTTATGAGCCGGACAAGACAAAGGGGTGGGAAACTAACGATCTTATTTTGCAACAGTCAAACCCGGTGGCGCTGGAAATCCCGGAAATCTGGGAGGATCTTGTTAAAAAACGCGCGTATGCGATCGCCGTGGAAAGCGCCAGGGAAAACTTCGTCACCAAGCACTGTAACATCATCTACCAGGGTGTAGGAACTGAAACCTACATCGACGTGAAGGATGTGCGCGAGTGCAAAGTGAATCATATTGACTGGGAAGGCCGGGTGGTGTACCTGGGCGTGGACTTATCAGAGAGTAACGACAACACTAGCGTGTCGATGGCGGCCGTGGATGATAACAATGAGATCCTGGCGGCCAGCTTCGCCTTTATACCGGAGGGCCGAATCACTGAAAAAACCGTCTCGGAAAAGGTCGACTACCAAGAGCTATTAAACGCCGGCGGCTGGGTGCATGCCTGCGGTGACAAAGTGATTGACTATGTATATGTGGAAAACTTTATCACTCACCTGGAGGAGAAGTACGGCGTGCAGATTCAGGCCATCGGCTATGACCGCTGGAACGCTCTATCTACGGCCCAAAAGCTCGAAAATGAAGGCTACAACATGGTGGAAATCCGCCAGCACTCCAGCGTACTACATCCGCCCACCAAGCTGCTCAAAGAAAAGATCTTGAGCAAAGAGTTCCAGTACGAAGAAAACAAGCTGCTAGAGATCAACTTTCAAAACGCCCGGTGTAGCTACGACACAAACAAAAACGCCTACGTCCACAAAAAGAAATCCACCGGCAAGGTCGACATGGTGGTGAGCTTGATCAACGCGGTGTATTTACTGCAACAGGACATCTTCCTGGGGCAAGGCGACTTCGTGGTGCAAGAGTTTTAACGCATTTACCATTTGCATGACTTTACGAAAATGCTGGAAATATGTTATAGCAACAGAGATGGCGAGATATTATAACATAAAACCGCCCCGAATCAACTTTTTTTGCAAAACGTGTCATACCGGGGAATATGTACACATATCCGGGCGATATGTACACCCGCCAAAGCCTATATGTACACATCGACAATGTTTTAGGGTTGGTTTATTTTTGTAGTATAATAAAAGGCAAAGAGGACTAAAAAATGGCTATATTTGATTTTATAAAAAAAAGGATCTCAAACCAAGATCAAGGCCAGCTGACAAAAACAGAGCCGCAGGTCGACGACACCCTTCTCCAGGCGCTGATGGCGGGCGAAACCATCACCAGAGATAAGGCTTTAATGCTACCAGCGGTGAGCAGCGCGGTGGATCTAATCGCCGGCACGGTGGCGAGTATGCCGATTAAATTGTACCACTACAAAGTACAAACCAACCCGGATGACCCCACTGATAAGAAAAGGCGTGTGGAGGAGGTGAGGCTTGATAGTCGGGTGCGCCTATTAAATGGCAGCACCGGCGACATCTTGAACGCATACGAAATGCGCAAGGCGATGGTCGAGGACTACCTGCTCGGAAAGGGAGGCTACGCGTATGTGCGGCGAAACTACCGGAACCAAGTAGATGGCCTATACTATGTCAAGGATGTGGAAATCTCGGCCTTCACCAATATAGACCCCATCTACAAAACCGGCCGATTTATGATTGGTGACAAATACTACAAAGAGTATGAAGTCTTGAGGATCTTGCGCGATACTAAAAACGGCATGACCGGGCGCGGTCTCACTGATGAAGTGGCGAAGGCGCTTGAAACGGCCTATACCACGCTACTCTACCAGTTAAAGCAGGTGATGAGAGGCGGAAACAAACGCGGCTTCCTCAAATCCGATCACAAACTCGGCCAGCAGGAAATCAACGCGCTAAAAAACTCTTGGCGCCGCCTATACTCTGATGATAGCGATGGCAGCATGGTGCTAAACAAGGGCGTGGAGTTCCAAGAGGCCTCCAGCACCGCCGTGGAAATGCAGCTTGACCAGAACAAAAAGACCCTGGCGGCCGAGATCGAGAAGATCTTTCACATTAACGAAAAAGATTTTGACCGAACCTTCAAAGAGGCCATCTACCCGGTGATTAAAGCCTTCGAGGCCGCTCTGAACAATACTCTGCTGCTTGAGAGCGAAAAGTTAAATTACTTCTTCGAGTTTGACACGAAGGAGATTTTGCGGGCGAATATCAAGGATCGCTTCGACGCATACAAGACGGCCAAAGAGACCGGCTTCATGACCTTAAACGAGATCCGCCAGGCCGAAAACATGAACCACATCGAAGGCCTAGATGTGATCAACGTGGGCCTCTCTGCGGTGCTTTATGATACTAATACTCACACCTATTACACCCCGAACACCGACACCCAGACCGACACCAAGAACCCAGAAAGTGGAAGCCAAAATAATACAACGGATGAAAATAATAAGAAAGGAGCTGAAAATGAAGAGGCTTAAATACTTCAAAAATGTGACGGCGACAAGCGCTGATTTTTACGTCTACGGTGAGATTGTGGACGAAAAAGAGCCGGACTTTTGGACTGGCGAAGTTAGCACCACCGCCGTGGACACTAACGATGTCAAAACTGAACTGGAAGAGCTACAAAAGCAAGGCGTCCGGGATCTGAATATTTACATCAACTCACCGGGCGGCTCGGTGTTCGCAGCCTCAACCATCATCTCACTGTTTAACAGATTCAAGATGAACTCCGGCGCGAAGATCCACTCATTTATTGACGGCGTGGCGGCTTCGGCGGCCTCATTCCTGGCCCTAGTCGCTGACGACGTGAATATCTATAAAAACTCAATCATGATGATTCACAAGCCGTGGTCTTTTGCGATCGGTGATTCCGAGGACATGCAGAAAGAGGCCGACCTGCTCGAATCCCTAGAAGATAACACCATGATTCCGCTTTATATGGACAAAGCCAAGGTGGACGAGGCCGAAATCAAAGATCTCATCGCCGCGGAAACCTGGTTTAATGGCAACAAAGATGATGAGCTATTCATCGGCAACTTTTTCGAGGTAAACTACCTCGACCAGACAAAAACCGTGGCGGCCTGCGCCTCGAAAAGACTGTTTAATAAATACCAGCATGTGCCGGCCGAGTTAAAGAACCTGGAGCCGGAAAAAGAAGAAAAGCCTGTGGAAAAGCCGGTGGAAAAGACCAAAGAAACCCAAGAAAAGCCTGTGGAAAATCACAAAGAGGAAAATTTAGATTATTCCGAATTTGATGGTATAATCAAAAGTATAAAACATTAACTCCAAGGAGGACATACTATGCCAGGTTTCAACGAGAAACAACTGGTCGAAAACCGCAACACGAAGGTCACCGAAATGGAGACCATCGTAAATACGGCTAAGACCGAAAACCGCCCCGTCTCTGACGAGGAAAAAAAGAAATTTAACGACTTGAAGAAAGAAGTCGAAAACATCGACGCCACGCTTTCTATGGCAGAAGAGGTCGAAAACATGAACCTTAAGAAAGTTCCTGAAACTACCCCAGCCGCCGGCGCCGTGACTGACGAAGCCGAGCGCAAACAGATTGAAGCTAAAGAGCGCAAGCAATTCGCAAATTATCTTCGCGGCGTTCGCAACGAGGACACCAACATCACCGTCGATGACGGCAAGGTGATGATTCCTACTACTATCTGGGATCGCATTATTAGCAAGGTCGAAGAAATCTGCCCGATCTACCAGTGGGCCGATAAATTCAACATTAAAGGCACCTTCGTCATCCCCAAAGATGACGGCGGCAATCTTGAGGTGGCCTATGCTGACGAGTTCGAGGAACTCACGGCTGGTAACGTCAAAATTACCTCGATTGAGCTTAAAGGCTTCCTCGCCGGTGCGCTTGCTAAAATCTCCCGCTCCCTCATCAACAACACCAACTTTGATATTGTCGGGTATGTAGAGGCTAAAATGGCCGAGAAGATCGCCAAATTCATCGAGAAAGAGCTTCTCCATGGCACCGAAGATAAAATCGAGGGCCTTTCCGGTATTACTTCCGCTATGACTGTCACCGCCGAAGCCACCACCGCCGTGACTGCTGACGAACTCATGGATCTCCAGGACAAGGTTGTCGATAACTACCAGAGCAACTCATACTGGATCATGAGCCGCGCCACCCGCAATAAGATCCGCCAGCTCAAAGACAAAGACGGTAACTACCTCTTGAACCGTGATTTTGCGGCGAAATGGGGTTACACCTTGCTCGGCCGTGATGTTTATGTCTCCGCGCAAATGGATGACATGGCAGCCGGTAAAGATGTGGTCTTTTACGGTGACTTCTCTGGCCTTGCCGTCAAGATCTCCGAAGCCGCCAACATGCAGCTTCTTTATGAAAAATATGCCACCCAGCACGCCATCGGCCTGGTCGCATGGCTTGAGATGGACGCGAAGGTCGCTGACACCCAGAAGATCGCTAAGCTCACTATGGCCGCGTCCTAGGAGGTGATGTAAATGTTAGTTAAAGCACTTACTAGCTTCGCAGGCGTGATCTCGATGGGGGTTGGTGAAGTCCGCGAGATTGTGGACAAGGAAATCGCCAAAGACTTGATCAAGGCCGGCCACGTCGTCGAGGTTAAGGCCGAGAAAGCCAAAAAAGAGGTGGAAGCCGCAAAGGCAGCGGAGGAAGCGGTGGAAAACACTGTGGAAAAGTCCGAGGCCAAAGAGGAAGAGCCTGTGGAAAAGTCCACAAAGAAAAGCAAGTAAAAAGGGGAGATAGAAGATGAATGCCATTAACAAAGTTAGCGACATCACCACCGATGACGTGGCCGCCTACATCCGGCTGGATGAAGTCGAGGATGGTGATACAAACACGCTCGAAACTCTGCTCAAGGTGGCCAAGTCATTTATCATGAACTACACCGGACGCACCGAAGAAGAGCTGGACGACTATGCCGACTTCGTGATCGTGGTGTTCATCCTCTGTCAAGACATGTGGGATAATCGCGCCCTATATGTCGACAAAACGAACCTTAACAAGGTGGTGGAGACCATCCTGGGTATGCACTCTGTAAACCTCTTGCCAGAGGCGGAGGATTAAAAATGGTGCTTAACGCTGGCAAGTATAACAAGCGGATCACCATATACCAGCTTGTGCAGACCCGCGACGAGCAAGGCTTTCAAAAAGAGACCAAGCAAGAGATCTTGAAAGCCTATGCCGCGGTCAAGACCACCAAGGGCTTTACTCTCATCGCGAATAACAGTGACTTCGAGAAGGCTTACACCAACTTCACGATCCGATATTCAAAAACGGTGGTGGAGGCCTATTACAACGCCGATGATTCAAACCGGGATCT
Organism: Eubacteriales bacterium; assembly: GCA_045576575.1. Lineage (GTDB taxonomy): Bacteria > Bacillota > Clostridia > Oscillospirales > QAKW01 > QAKW01. Next base: position 31,025 of record JAZNGR010000062.1, on the reverse strand, counting down.
CCGGATCGACTTCGCCGGCAAAAGCTACACCGTCGAGTATTTGAATAATATTGACGAAAACAGCGTGGAGCTGGAAATGCAAGCCAAGGAGGTGCTGAAATAATGGGAAGAGCCAGTAAAACTCTCACCATCGAACTGCCAACCGACGTCATGGCCGAGATCGAGAAAATCGAAGGTAACGCCGATGATATTCTCGGCGGCATGACCCAGGCTGGCGCGCGAGAGGTGGAGAGCCGGATTCGATCCAGCGTGCCGGCCAGCTTCCGTGGGAGCGCGATTATGAACTGTTTGCGCGTCACGAAGGTCTATAAAACCCCCACGGATGATGGCATAAACACGAAGGTGGCCTTTTATGGCTACTTTCGGAACCACCTAGGAAAGATGACGCCGGCGCCGCTGGTGGCCAACGTATTCGAGTTCGGCTCCAGCAAAGTGCGCAAGCAACCCTTTTTGAGAAAGTCGTTCAGTAAATCGGCCGTGCAAAAGGTGATGTTGGCGGAGCAAAAAAGATTAAGCGGAGGACTGCTAGATGATTAACAGTTTGATCGAGGAAATCTTTACAGATTTTACGGTCGACGGTGTGAAAGTGCCGGTCGCTTTTCTGCGATATGATGGCAAAAAAACCACCTATGTTACATACCAGCAGACTGACGCTGACGACACTTTTAGCACTGACGACAACCTTGCGAACTATGTCGAATTTTACGATTTTGATATATACTCAAAAGGGAACTACACACAAATTTTGGAAAAAATAAAAGAGATATTAACAACCAACGGTTTCAGATGGCAGCCGCCCAGATCCTCCGGGGATCTCTTCGAGGATGACACCGGCTACTATCACAAAACCTTATGTTTTAGCATAGAAAGGAGTACAAACAATGGCTAAAATCGGTTTGAATAATTTTCGCTACGGTATCTTGACCGAAGGCGTGGATGGCACCCCTACCTACGGCGGCGCAAAAACCCCAGGTAAAGCGGTGAGCTGTAACGTGGAAGTCGAGAACAACGACGCTTCCCTTTTTGCGGATGACGCCCTTGCCGAAAGCGACACCAGCTTCGCAGGCGGCACCGTCACGATGGGGATTGACCGCGATGACGACACCACGATGGCGGATCTTCTCGGCCACACCGTCGATGAGCAGGGCGAGATGGTGCGTAACGCAAACGATGTCGCGCCTTATGTTGGCCTCGGCCGCGTCGTGACCAAGATGGTCGACAACGTGATCAAGTACAAGGTCGAATTTTTGCACAAAGTCAAATTTAGCGAACCATCCCAGGAAAACAACACCAAAGGTGATTCCGTGGAGTTCGGCACCTACGAGATCGAGGGCGCGGTCGCGGCTCTTGCAAGTGGTGACTGGTCAAAGACCAAGACCTTCACTACCAAAGCAGAGGCGATCACCTATCTTGAAGGCTTGCTGGCAGCAGCGTAAAAGCATGGCGGGGTAACCCGCCTGCTTAACCTTATTCAACTTAATACATAGGAGCTAGATGAGATGAAAGATATTAGTGGAACGCTCAATTATAAAGGCAAAGATTATAAACTGGTGTTCGATCTGGTCGTGTTACAGGCGATCCAAGACGAATACGGCACCTTTAGCAAATGGTGTGATTTAATCGAAGGCAAAGATAACGCCGATGGCGAGCCGCATGTGAAGGCTTTAATCTTCGCTTACACCGAGATGATTAATGAAGGAATTGACATCGAAAATGACGAAGAACCGGCCGAGCCAGTGCAGCAGCCTCTCACTACCAAACAGGTGAGCCGGATGGTGACCGCCTTCGGTATGGATCGTGCCATCGACACGCTAAACGCCGTGATGGGCGACAGTACCCAACCTGGTGAAGAATCAAAAAACGCCTCATCCCCGACGAAGACGAACAAGAAGAAGCAAAGCCGATAGACTTCTCCTGGTTTTATGTCGTCGGCGTCACTAGACTGGGGATGACATACAAACAAGTCGGCAGAACTACACTGACATTATTTAACAAACTATACGATCGCTATAAGAATCTTTTTGATTTTGAGATGATGTTGTATAAGACCGGCACCACCTACAAAAAGGCCCACGAACAGGCGCAAAAAGATGACGGCGAGTGGTTTTAATAGAGAGGAGATGGAATAGATGGCTGGTTTCGGCGGAAGCGTAAAATTAGTCGGCGCAACCGAGTATAAAAACGACCTTAAACAGATCGGGCAACGACTTAAAGAAGTCACCACCGAGATGAAGGCCCAGACCTCTGCTTTTGATCGAAACGACACCTCTACCGCTGCGCTCCAGAAAAAACAGGAATCCCTCAACAAAACCCTCGATGTTGCCAAAAGCAAAGTAAAGACCCTCACGGATCAGTACAACGATTTTGCAAGGCGTACCCAGGAACAAACCACCGCCCACAATAAACTCCAAAAAGAATACGACGAACAAAAGGCCAAGCTGGAGGAAATTGGCCGGACGCTCGGCACTACCTCCAAAGAGTACCAAGAGCAGGCCAAAGTAGTCGATAAACTCGAAAAAGAGCTAAAAGATAGCGCCGAAGCCGAGGACTATAACAAAAAATCACTCTCCGAGAAAAACATCGAGTTAAACAAGGCGGTCGCAGAGAGCAACAAATACCAAGTCCAGCTTGACAGGGTAGAGGGGCAGCTCGAAGAAAACAGGAAGGCCGAGGATGGCCTGGCCGACGCTACCAAGAAATCCGGCGAAGCGGCAAAAGCAGCCGCCCAGGATGGCTTCACGGTCATGAAAGGCGTGCTGGCCAACCTGGCCGCGGATGTGATCCGCCGCGCCGCTGACGGCCTCAAAAACCTGGCGACAAACATGGTGCAGGCCGGCATGGACTTCGATAGCGCCATGAGTAAAGTGGCAGCGGTGAGTGGCGCCACCGGTGACGAACTGACCGCCCTCACTGATAAAGCGAAAGAGATGGGCGAGAAAACCAAATTCTCGGCCACCGAAAGCGCCGAAGCCTTTAACTATATGGCGATGGCCGGCTGGAAAACCGAGGACATGCTGAATGGTATAGAAGGGATCATGAACCTTGCCGCGGCCTCTGGTGAAGATCTTGCCACCACCTCCGACATCGTGACCGACGCCCTCACCGCGATGGGGTATAGCGCCGGCGACGCGGGCAAGCTCGCGGATGTTATGGCTGCCGCCAGCTCCAATGCCAACACTAACGTGGCGATGATGGGCCAAACCTTCCAATATGCCGCGCCGATCATCGGGGCTATGGGCTACAACATGGAGGACGCCGCCGTCGCGATCGGTTTAATGGCCAATGCCGGTATTAAAGGCGAGAAGGCCGGCACCGCGCTTCGAAGCGTACTGACCAGGCTGGCAGCTCCACCGGCCGAGTGTGCAAAGGCGATGGAAAAGCTGGGGATCTCTCTCACGGACAATGAAGGGAAGATGAAACCCTTTAGCAGTGTGATGGACGATCTCCGCAAGAAATTCGCGGGCTTGAGCGAAACGCAACAAACGCAATATGCAAAATCCATCGCTGGTGCAGAAGCCATGAGCGGTCTTTTGGCTATTGTAAACGCCGCGCCAGCTGACTACGCAAAACTGACGAAGGCCGTGGAATCCTCGAACGGCGCCGCGCAGAGGATGGCCGACACCATGAACGATAATGTCGGCGGCCAGATGACCTTGCTCAAAAGCAAGATCGAGGGCGTGTACCTCACTATTTACAAGAAGCTGGAGCCAAGTATTCGCAAGGCGATAGATTCCATCTCGAAAACCATCGACAAGATCGACTGGAACGCTTTTGGCGAGAGGGCCGGCAGAGCGCTTGAGAAGTTGGCGAACGGCTTTAACTGGATTCTGGAACACCGCCAGGCGATAGTCGCGGCGCTGGGCGCCATCCTGGCGGCCATGGCTATTAAAAAGGTCAATGACTTCACTACCAGCTTGAGCAACGCCGGAAAACACATGCTAAACATGGTGACGGAAGCCAAGGCGGCCGCCACCGGCCAAGCAGCGCTCGGCACGGCCATGGGCGGCGCTACCACGGCGATCAAAGGCTCCACTACGGCTATGAACCTCTTGAGCATGGCCTTTAGAGCTAACCCGATCGGCATGGTCGTCACCGGAATCACCCTAGCGGTGGGGGCCTTTAACCTGCTCGCCGGGGTGATGGAAAGCGCCAGGGCGAAAGAAAGCGAAGTCGTCACGAAAAACAAGGAACTCAAGAAATCACTTGACGACATCAAGAGCGGTGTGGATGAGGCCCGCAAATCTTATGAAAACAGTCTGGGGGCGGTAGAAGAGCAAGCGAACTCCGCCGACTTCCTCATGAGGCGGCTCGAAGCCCTGGAGGGCGTGGAAAACAAGACCAACGCCCAAAAGCGCGAAATGAAAAACATCGTGGATCAGTTAAACAAGGTGCTGCCGGATCTTAACTTGAAATACGATGAGGAAAAAGACGCCCTCAACATGTCCACTGACGCCCTCCGCGAAAACATCCAAGCGCAAAAGGATCTCGCGCTGGCCAAGGCCGAGCAAGCCTACTCCGAGGAGATAATCACCAAAATCGCCAACGCCGAAAGGGAAGCCGGGAAAGCGACGGAAAACCACAAGAAGGCCACGGATGAATATAACAAGGCCGTGAAAGAGCGTGAGGATTATGAGAAAGAGAGAGGAAGCAATCTCTCCACTCTCGACCAGAAATACAAGCAGCTCCTCAAAAACGAAAAAGACACCAAAAAAGCGATGGATGAGACGAGTAAAACAGTCCAGGACTACAAAGACACCCTCTCGGATCTCGACCAGCAATATCAGGAATCTGCCAACAAAGCAAATGAATACATCGAAAAGGCCGACATCTCGCAAGCACTGGCCAAGTTAAATGACAAGCTAAAAGCCGCCGGGCGCCAACTTCCTCAAGCCCTGGCCGATGGAATCAACAACGGGCGCTATGCCGTGCCGGAATCCATCGAACAAATGGATAAACTAATCAACTTTAACAGTGCCATCGAGAAAGCCGGACTGGCCGGGCAAGACATCCCCAAGAGTATAAGCGAGGGGGTCATGACTGGTAAACTATCCATCGAAGAAGCGATGAACCAGGTCAAGACTGTTATTGACGTCTCTGCCAAGGCCCAAGAGATGATCACCCAGGGTAGGGCCATCCCGACAAATCTGGCCGAAGGAATCCGAACTGGCAAAGTCTCGGTCGATGAAGCCAATGCAATTATGCAGGCAGCCATCACTTTTGACGAACTCAAGCAAAAAGCCACTGACGCCGGCGCGGCCATCCCGAACAACCTGGCCGAACAGGTCAAGAACGGAACCATCACCGTGCAGGAGGCAAACAACCAGCTCCAGGCCTCGCTGGACTTCCAGGCGGCTGTACAAAAAGCAACCGAGGCCGGTTTTGAGATCCCATCAAGTATGGCCGAACAAATCACCGCCGGTGAGCTGGCGCCAAATGAAGCCCTCCAAAGGGTGCAAGCGCTCTTAAATTACCAGAAATCATTTAACGACGCTGGGCTGGCGGGTAAAGCCGTGCCAAACGCGCTCCGTGATGGCATTTTAAGCGGGCAAATGACCGTTACCGAAGCCAACAACGCTATGAACAACTGGATCGAGTTTAAGAAGGCGAATAACGAAGCGGCGAAGGCTGGAATCTCGGTGCCATCCGAACTTGCCAGCAATATCATCACCGGCCAGGTAACGGTACAACAGGCCAATGAGCAGATGAACAACTGGATCAAATTCCAGGACGCACTCAATAAGACCGAACAAGCTGGCGCGGAAATACCGAAAGAACTGGCCAGCAAGATTTTAAGCGGCAAGACAAGCCCAGAGGACGCGATCAAAGAGCTAAACAGGCTGATGAAGAACCAGGCGCAAAAGATGAGGCAGTCTGGCGTGACCGGCGGCGAGGCCTTCGACGATGGCGTCTCTAGTGGCTTGAATAATAGCCAAAAACGCGGCGCCATCACCGGCTCGGTCTCTGGCCTCGGTGATAGCATGAAATCAAGCCTCAAAAGCTCAATCGACGCCCACTCACCGTCCAGGGAAGCGGCAAAGATCGGTGGTTACTTCCTCGATGGTGTGAAAAACGGTGTGGATAACCGCAACAAGCGAAACAGTATCTTTAGCTCGATCGCCAGCTTCGGTAGCAGCCTGTTATCTGGCTTGCGGGCCGCGCTACAAGAACACTCGCCATCCAAAGCAACGGAGCAAATCGGTAAATACTTCTTGGAAGGTCTAGGGGTCGGAATCAAAAAAGAAGGGGTCGAAGTGATCGACCAAATCCGGGATCTCGGCCGCAACATGCTTGGCACGCTTGACAATGAGCTAGGACAAGGCGTGTCGGTAAATGCCCTCCAGGGCCTCCAAAACGCCCTTCCTGACGAATTAAACGCCGACATGAGTGTTAATACCTCCCGGATGTCTAAAGTCGCCCAGGAGGCCTCTGACGCGAACATGGTGGAGGCTTTCAAAGACGCCTTATCACAAATGAAAATTGAAATGAACGGCGATGAGATGGGGGCCTTTGTGGATAAAACCGTCACTAAATTAGTGTATAATTAGAGGTGTAAGATGATCACATATAGGAATACAATTGAGCTAAACGGAAAGAGCAGCACTGAAATAAAGGGCTTGCTAATTCAAAGCCTGCCACCTATTACAAAGCCTGCAATACGAACCCAAGTCGAGGAAATTGACGGCCGGGATGGTGACATCGTGACCAAACTTGGCTACTCCGCGTATGACAAGCAGGTTTTAATAGGGCTTTATGGCGATTTTGAAATAGATGACATTATTGAGTTTTTCAATAGCGAAGGGGTAGTCACCTTTTCCAACGAACCCGATAAATATTACCACTATGAAATCGTCAATCAGATAGACTTTGACCGCTTGATACGCTTTAGGACTGCGACTGTGGCCTTCCACGTCCAGCCATTTAAGTTTTCCACAATCGAACTGGAAAAGTCGTTTGACACTGTGGAAAACTTACTCTCTATACCGGATTATACCGCCACCTCTAATGGGATTACTCTCACCGCCAAAGATGGCAACATATCAGTCAAAGGAACCGGCACAAAGGCGACCGAGTTCTACCTTCCTCTTGCCGGCCGCACCCTCGCGCCCGGCGATTATACTCTCACCGCGACTACAAGCGGCACCGGGGCCAGTGCTACTTCTATCCGACTGATCGGATCGGCACCCTCTGACGCGGATTCCTTCGGCGGCAAATACATCACCCTGGCCGATGGAACCGTCACGCTCCAGGACACCCTCACGGTGGCAAAACAGTATAATTACCTCTGGTTTTATGTGAACGCTGGCACCGCTCTTGACTTTACAATGACGGGCGATGTGCAAAGTGATGTAACCCTGCCGATCACTATCCGAAACAATGGCAACTATTATTCGCGCCCCACTATCACCGTGTATGGCACCGGCACCATTAACTTAAACTTAAACGGCCAGCAGCTTTTTAACATAGAGTTAGGGGAGGAGCTAACCCATCTCACTATTGACGCGACTATAATGGAAGCATATCAGGACACCCCCGACACGCTGATGAATAGATACGTGGACGGTAACTACGACAACCTCAAGCTAGACCCCGGAGCTAATACGATAACGTGGACTGGGGAACTCACCCAAATTAAGATAAATAACTACTCAAGGTGGTTATAGGAAGGAGGAATCATGGAAAACTTCATAATGACACGCGGTGACACCTTGGCCTTTGGATTGGAGATCCAGGGGCTAGAAGGCCAAGACCTAGAGGAAGCATACTTTAGCGTAAAGGCGCACCCCAACGACGAAGAGTATATATTCCAGCGCTCACTAGGAGATGGACTTTACAAGATAGACGAAACTCACTACGGCGTGAGGGTGCGGCCAGAATTTACGGCGGAGCTAGAGCCAAATATCTATTACTACGACCTCCAAATTGGGCTAAATGATGACATCTACACCATCTTGGGGGGCAAGCTAACGATTAAAAAAGGAATAAAGGAGGACTAACGTGTCAACATCTTTTCCAGTTTACAGCCATCCCTATCGAGCAAAAGTCGTAATGCTCAAAGGGCAAAAAGGCGACAGTCCGACCGTGGAGATCGAGGAGACGGCGGATGATGTGACTATCACCGCGACTAACCCTAATGACGGCCACCCAGAGACCACCACGGCCGAAATTATTAAACCAAAAGCAAAAGTTACTCAAACCGCCGATGGCGCCACGGTTACGATTACTGATGGGGATGGCACCACTTCGGCCAATCTATCTAATGGCTTGAGCGTGCGATCCGCGGCCATTAACGCGAATAATCACTTAATCATCACGATGACCGATGGCTCCACGGTCGACGCTGGCATAGTCAATTTTAACGAACTAACCACTGCTTACAACGCCCAGACAGAGGAGCTTACTTTAGATATTGGCGTAATTGAATAATATAACAAGGAAGGATATAAAATGAGTGAATTTTCAAAATTAAATGGGTACGATGTCAAGGACGTAGTAGCGCGCCAGGGCAAGGTTAATGTCAAACAGTTTGGAGTTAAAGGTGATGGTACGACAGATGATACCACCGCTCTTAATAACGCAATCGCTTACTGCAAGACTAACGGAGTAACAACTCTCATCTTCCCCGATGGTGTTTATGTAATCAGTGACACGCTAGATATAGATTTTTCAAACTTTGAGCTTGTTGGTTCAACTGGAACGGTCATTAAATATGTGGGGGACGGAATAACTGGCAGCCTTATCAAGGCAGAAGGTGTGGAAGGCTCCCCCATCTCGAATATTCACATAAAAAACATCAAGATAGACTGCACCGAGCAAGTGTATAAAGGTGGGGAAAGTATGGAGACCCCGGCGCAAACTTCCGGCAGCCCGGCCTATGTAGGGTTGAGAGGGATCTTCTTTAACTTTGTAAAAAACTTCACAATAGATAGGGTCACTATTAAAGATCTATACGGAGATGGTATTCGAGTCCAAAGATGTCATACCGGCATAGTCAATAACTGCTATTTAGAATCAGTCGGCGGCGGTAACATAATTCAAGGGGGGCCTACTGGGTGGGATAACTTTGGCGATGGGATCGTGGCGTTCTTTAGCTTTGATATAAAATTCACAAATAACACCCTGATTAACAAGCGGGTATATTTAACTTCGGCGTGTGCAGGGTATATTTGCGGCCGGAGCGGACTTGAGTTTGAATATGGTTTAGATACAGACAACATAGACACCCCAGACAATGACCTCTTTAGCTTTACAAACGGACATGGTTTGGTTATGCAAAACAACTATGTTTACGGCTATACCAAGGGAATACATTTAGAAGCGGGCATAGGATGTTCTATCACCGATAATGCGATTATTCACTGTAATATTGGGCTAATGAATACAACCGCAGGCAGGGCCAGTTTTTCCGGCAACTACTTTAACTCTGATAACGTAGGAGCGGCTTACCAAAGCGGTTATAATAGATATTACACAGGCATAGCAGTAAGTAGTTACACCTCTTACACTAATGTTATGATCACAAACAACGTGTTTGAGGGCGATAGTGAAGGAGTAACTATTGGGAGAAGCTATGTCACGCTGCTGGGAAACACGTTCAGAAACGTCAATACTAATCAACGAGCCGTGCGCAACATTGAAACAGAGCTACACGATCTAGTTATTAGCGCTAACCAGTTTGACAATAATAACATAGATCTATATCACACGACCGGGTGTATTATTTCAGAGAATAGCTGCAAAAATACGACAACCGGGTTCCTGACGCTTGAAAAGTGTACAAATAGTGTAGTCGTAAATAACTCTATAGATAACAAAATTCAACTTAAAGACACCTGCAGAGGCACCCTCATCCAAGGCAACACCTTTTTAACTAACAACGACACCACGGTCGATTATTTCTTGCAAGACTACGTCTCGCACAATCTCTCAATAAAAGACAACCTGGTCGATTTAACCAACAATGACACCGCTATGTTTGCTAACCTCAAGTCAGAGTACCACCTATGTTTTGAAAACAACACGTTCAGAGTAAACGCCACTAGGACGGAACCAGTCAACAAGGCCGAGCGGATGGAGTACACCACTATCAAAAATAATAGCATTAAAGGCAACGCTCCTTTACTCCAGATGATTCTCTGCACTTACCATCTAGTCAATCTAACTATCGAGGATAACAGGCTAGAGAACCCCATAGCGTATGTCATTTATCAGTCTGCCGGCAGCATATCTGGGGTTAATTCTATACGTAATAACAAAGGCTTGTTCGCCTTCAAAAATAATCCTAATAGTAGCCTAGCCTCTTTAAGTGCGTATATGGGTCGCTATGTCGCCCAGGGCGAGGTTATTTATAAATACTCGCCAAGCTCAACATCACTGGGATGGGCGTGTACAAGAGGCGGATATTATACAACAACGAATTGGAGTAGTGGTGCGGCATACACCTCGAATGCTCTCGTGCTATCTAACGGCTATGTATATCAGTGTACGACGGCCGGCACTTCAACCGCGGCTCCGACATCCACCACTCTAGGCGCGAACGAGACCACTAGCGATGGGTTGACCTGGCTATGTTGTGGGCAGGTGGCCACCTTTGTGGAATTAGTGAATTAAAGGGGGTGGGTGAATGATTAAGCTTTTCGGTGTTACTGATAAGATATTTACCTCGAACGGCGACAAAGTAATTACCCCAATCAAGGCCAAAGTACATAAAGAGGACAACGGCGCTTATTACCTGGATCTTGAGGCTTCGCTTTCGTATGTTGACGATCTCACCGAGGGCCGGATCATCGTAGCGCCAACGCCCCAGGGTGATCAAGCCTTCCGGGTGAGCAACGTCACCCAAACCAAGCACAAAGTCACCACCACTTGTCAACATGTATTTTATGACAGTAAAAACCTCTTGATCGTGGACAGCTATGTCGTGGACAAGAACTGTAACGCCGCGCTCGATCACTTAAACAGTGCCACGGAGCCACAAAGCCCCTTTACAACGCTTTCAGACATCGGGGTGGTGGATTCATACCGGTGCGTGCGAAAGTCGCTCTTTGAGGCGATCCAGGTGGTAATAGAACGCTGGGGCGGCCACTTGGTGCGTGATAACTTCGAGATCCAAGTTCGCCAACAAATCGGCCAGGACAACGGCGTCACCGTGCGCTATGGCAAGAACCTCAAAGACATTACCGTGGAGTATAACTGGGATAATGTAGTCACCCAGCTTCTGCCGGTGGGAAGAGATGGCATGACCCTGGATGATGACCTTTATGTTTACGCTCCGATCTCTTATGCCATCCCATACACTAAAACGATCTCATTTAACCAGGAAATTGACGAGGACGAGTATAAGGATTCGGCCGGCAATATTAACGAACAGGCTCTGCACGCCGCGCTCCAGGAAGATCTCCTGGCGCAAGCGCAAGACTACATCAACGAACACTATGTGCCGAAGGTCAACTACACCCTAAAAGCCAACCTCGAAAAGGTCACCGATGTGGGCGACACGGTGGAGGTGATAGACGAACGCCTGGGGGTCAACATCCTCACAAATGTGATCGCCTATGACTATGACTGTATTCTCGGCAGGTACACACAAATTGAGTTCGGCACCTTCAAAAACTCACTTTCTAACCTGGTGAGTAACATCACTTCACAAACCCAAACCATCGTGGATGAAAACACCGCCAACATCCAAATGTCGATCACAAACGATCTGCAAAAAGCCCAGGACGAAATCTGGGCCGCGCTCGGTGATAGCTATGTGGTCTATGAGGGTGATAAAATCCTGGTGGTGGACAACCTGCCAAAAGAGAGCGCGCAGAATGTGATCATGATAAATAATGGCGGGATCGCCTTTTCACAAACCGGGGTCAACGGCAATTTTGTCACCGCCTGGACAATAGACGGCAAATTTAACGCCCAGGCCGCCAGCGTGATCAACTTCACCGCGGATCTCATCAAAGGCGGTGTACTCAAGCTCGGCTCGAACTTAAACCAGAACGGCCAGCTTGAGATCTATGATGAGGCGAACAACCTCATCTGCCAGATGACCAAAGACGGCCTCAAGATGTACGGCCTCGATGGCTCCTATGTGATGTTAAATAACCAGGTGGGCTTCGCCGGCTATGACCGCCTTGGAAATAAGATGTTTTACGCAGCGCAGGATGGCTTCCACATGAAGAAGTCAACCATCGAGGAGGAAATCACGCTCTGTAACAAGCTCCGCTTTATTCCGATCACCCTAACCGAGAACGGTGTCACTGTAAACGACGGGATCGGGCTGGTGAGCGTGGCCGGAGCTTCCATAACAAAGGTAGGAGGACAATAGATGGCAGCAACAAAGACAATTACTTTCGGAAGTACGGCCAACCAGAGGCCATACGGTGTACTAACCGTCACGGAAACGGCCACCAGCACCACGGCCAACACTTCGACGCTATCTATTAAACTGGTATTAAAGCGGCCCTCCGCGATCTCCTCTAGTGCCACCAAATCGGCCTCATGTACGATCAACGGCACGAAATACACCTGGAGCGGTACGATCGGCGGCAGCGGCGACAAAACCCTCATCTCCAAGACCCAAACCGTGACGCACAACAGCGATGGCTCTAAAACGATCTCGCTGGCGGCTTCGATCACTCTTGACATCTCCTGGGGCGGCGTCTCGCTCGGCACTATCAGCGGCAGCGGCACCATGGACTTGACAAATATACCTCAATATGCTTCTGTAACACAAACCTTGTCAAGCCGCACGGAAACCACGGCGGTGATGAAGTATGCAGCCTCGGCCACCGTGGACTATATCTGGTATTCAACAAACAACGGCTCCAGCTGGACTGGCATAAACGTGGCGGATGGCACCAGCGGCACCTATACCATCACCGGCCTTTCTGCAAACACCACCTATAACATTAAAACAAGGGTGCGCCGGAAAGACAGTCAAAAGACTACTGATAGCGCAGCCTTGAGCGTCACCACCTATAACTACCCCTATGCCAGCTCTATGCCGAGCTTTACGATCGGCAGCAAACTCACCCTCGGCTTTTATAATCCACTCGGCCGGAGTATTCGGGTAAACATCCTGGGCGCCGATGGCAGCCAGATCTCCGATGACACCACCACCGGCTCCTCGATCAGCGGCTACAATGGCACGGTGGTAGTAAATCGACTATATGCCAGTATTCCGAACGCAAAGAGCGGCACATATAGGGTCAAAGTGACTTATGGCACGCAAGTCAGCACCAAGACCGGCGGCACCTATTCGGTCAACCAGAACGTGTGTAAACCGGCGGTCTCAAGCGTCTCATATAGAGACACCAATAGCAGCACTACGGCCATCACCGAAAATGACCAGCAGATCATCCGCAGCCAAAGCACGGTACAATTTACGGCCTCTCTCACCGCCAATAATTCGGCCACGCTAAGGACGGCGACGCTCCAGGTCAACGGCGTCACTCATAACATGACGATCAGCGGAACAACCGCCACGGTGAGCAACGTCACGATAAACAGTGCCAGCGACGTGACGGCCACCGTCACTGTGACAGATAGCCGCGGCTTGACGGCCTCGAAAGAGATCACTGTAACTATGCTGGACTGGGTACTTCCCACGGCCGAGATCTTCTTGCAGCGCCACAACAACTACTATTCAGAAACCGACATCAACGTCAACGCGGACTATTCCTACCTGGACGGTAAAAACACCATCACAATTAAAGCGCGCTACAAAAAGGCCACTGATAGCGAGTATGGCAGCTATGTCACCCTCCAGGATGGCGTCACCTCGGTGTTAAACCTCGACAAAGACTATGCCTGGGATGTGCAAGTGCAGCTAAAGGATCTCTTCGGCACCACCACCTATAACGCCTCGATTCCAAGAGGAATGCCCCAGGTATTCTTCGACCGACTGCTCCGGTCCATGGCGATTAACTGTTTTCCACAAGACGAAGAAAGCCTGGAGGTGGACGGGCTTAATCTTAAACCCAGCGTGATGACCCGCAGCTTGAGCGCGAATGAGACAAGCCTGGCGGTGAACACGTATACTATAGTTCCGCTTGATCTCCAAAACTCCACCGGCGGAAAACTAACTGCGACCTCAAATGGCGGCATTAAAATCGGCAAGGGCGTGAGTAAGGTGCTAGTCTCCGGGCGTATGCTAATAGGCACATCTTCCACTGCGGGGAATAGGCACTTGCGGATCGTGAAAAATACATATTCAAACGCCAACACTCTTGCCTGGGCTTTTGAGCCGATTGAGGCCACCAGTCAAGATGTAATTTCAATCACGCCAACCTTGGGGGATGTGAGCGAGGGTGATGTCCTCTATCTTATGTATTACACGTCAGACACAAACGACGCGATCAACGGTAATGACTTCGGTTGTAGGACTGCTCTAACCGTGGAGGTAGTGGGGTAATGGAGCTGGGTCAATTTGTCGCAATAGCAGCGGGTGGAATCGCCGGGCTGGTGGCTCTTATTAAAGGACTGGAGTATTTATGGGAAAAAGCCAGCGCCGCGGCCACAAAATGGCTACAGAGCAGCATGGCGCCCACCAACGCGAAAATTGACCAGTTAAACATAAAGATCGACGCCGTGGATAGAAAGGTGGTCAGGAGCGAATATGAGGCCGATAAGACCATCCTGGTGCGCTTGATCGCAGACATTAAGAACGGCAACAAACTCACGGATGTGGAGCTGGAGCGATTCCACGAAACCTACGGACACTACACCTCGCCGGAGATCGGCGGGAACTCTTATGTCAAAACCGAAGTGGAGAAGTTAAAAAACGAAGGGAAGATCTAGTGCGGAGAATTCCCACCCGCGAAGGGCGCAGCCAGTGGCCAGAGGCAAGGCCCAAGCACCAAAACTACACCGAGGATGAGATGGAGGTAAACAGCCGCGTATATAAACGCACTAGAGCCAGCAAATACGCGCCGTGGGCGGATGGTTACGCGCCAATGAAGTTTATACGCGGCCGCCGCGCGCGACCGGATCGCTACAAAGACAAAAGAAAGGGCAAGTGACTTGAAAAGAAAAGCCACTTTTCTTTATATGTCGGCCGAGATGTATAAAAGGGCTTTATAGTAGCGAATCCGGCAAAAATGGAGTGCTAGTCCAAATCTGCCGGGCTTTCGGGGTATAACCCGAAAAACTTTACAAATACCTGGCACTTGTCAACAGAAATGCGAAAAACTTAACATATCAGAGGTCGATGTAAACAAAACCCCTAATGTCGCAAAATATGGCAAAGCTCCAAATGGCACGAAATCGGTCTAATTACGGCGAAATCGACGTAATTAAAAGGTGCTATAATCTAATCATGAAGAATCTAAAGGAAAATTACGAACTTTACAAAGCCGGCTTCGCCGCCCAAGCAGCGCGTATTCGAGAGCTGGAGCGAGAAAACCGGAATCTTAAAGCAAAAATAAACGAACTTCAAAATAAATAGTATAATAAAAATGTAGTCGCTGGCTCTTTAACGAGAAAGGAGATCACCTATGCGAATCCAAATAAAAGCGACTTTCGAGATCCCGGAAGAGCGGCAGCGCTTCATGGAAATCATGGAGCATGGCAGCTTCGAGGTGACGCAGCTCGGCCCGGACGTGTACTGTAGCTTCAATGGCTATGTGCCGGACTGTTTACTGCGCCAGCTCCCACTTGCCGTCAAGCAGGAATACCAGGCGCGAAATAATGCCGTGTATAGACGCTGCCTGGAAGTCAGCGGGGTTCAAACGACCTAGGAGGTGATCCAATATCTCGAAGGGGCTGGTTTTGCCGGCCCCTCTCGCCTTCCGTGGTATAATAAAAACAGTCTCACCTGCCGAGCGTAGGAGGAGCGCCTGGAACCGTCGGAATATTCCGGCGGCTCTTGTTTATGGTATAATGAAAGCAGCGGGCGGCCGCTTCTAATAAATAACGGTTCTGGTGTAACTCTACGGAGACCGTGCCTAGTCCGGAAGGATGACCCGAATGGGAAAGCTCGCGTGCGGGGGGCATAACCTCCACATCCGCACACTACTATACTTGACAGCCTCGCCAAAAGACTGTCTCTACACACACAAAAAAGGCCGCGATGGAATCCGGCCTTTTTCTGTTGTAAAACAATTGGACTCATTTTTAATTATACCACAAAAAAAGGAACGGCCCCACCGCCGCCCTTATAACTGATCCTACACATGGCAGGTCAGTGGTGCGGGAGGTCGGCCAGTCCGAAGATCTCCGACCCCAAGGCACTGCCCTTGTTCCCGACTTAAACACCGGCCGCCCTATCAGTGCTTCGTTTTTTCAGGCGACAATTACGGTGCAGCCCCTCGATCCCAGCGCCCGAAGTGCCGAAGAGGGGGCTTTTTTATTATACACCAATTTAACCACTTGGTTAAAATGATATTTTATTTCATAATATCGCCTGTGGAAAACTCTGTGGAAATGTGGAAAACCTTGTCGAAAAAGAGCGAAAATTGAAAATAAAAGTATTTACATATAATGCTTTTTGACATAAAATGGAAATATAAATAAACGAAAGGTAATAAATGAGCAAGAAAGTAATACTCAACAAATGTTATGGCGGATTCGATGTGTCCGAAGAAGGCTACCGGTTATATTGCCAAAAGAAAGGGCTACCTTGCAGGTTTTACCGTGGGAGTTGTTACACGGACGGCCTCAAGGATGGCGTGCGCCCGAAGAGTGACCGTGACTGCCTTCTCCTTTATGAAGAGTATAGGGAAGATCCCACGCTGATCGAAGTTGTCGAGGAGCTTGGCGAAAAGGCGAACACTAACTTTTCTGAACTGGAAGTGGTCGAGATTCCGGGAGGCATGGATTATTATGTGGATGACTATGACGGAATAGAAACTTTAAGGCCAGCTAATACACCCTGCTGGTAAGGCGGAGAAAGGTAAAAAATGACACCAGATGGAGTAAAAATAGAGCTTGACGAACTTGCCACAATAGCGGTCAAGGCCGGAACTAAAAGAGAAATCATCGACAAGCTTGCGGAAGCATGGATCAGGGAACATGGCCGCGAGGCTCTCGGAGATATTATGATTAAAGAAGATGAACTAAAGCGGCTGGTGCTAGACAAGCTGGCCAGCCAAATAGTCGCACAATGGGCGGCGAATAATGGAGGGTAAAAATGAAGAGGAATAAACTAAAGGTATTCAGAAAAGCCCGCCAGCTCACCCAGCCCGAAATGGCCGAAAAGCTAGGTATAAGCACCAGCCATTATAAGTCGATCGAGCGAGGCGCGCAAAACCCCTCTTATACCGTGATGATGAGGTTTAGCGAATACTTTAATACTGACCGGGTGTGGCAGATCTTTAAGAAAGAATGAGACGAAATTCAAAAAGTGAAAAAATAGGGAGTGAACAAAAAGAGGAGTTAAAAATGGCAGGAACAAGAGCGGGCGGCCTAAAAGCTGCCGCGACAAATAGAAAGAAATACGGCGAAGACTTCTATAAAAGAATCGGAGCCGACGGTGGCCGGAATGGTCACACCGGCGGCTTCTACCAGAACAAAGAGCTGGCGCGCCGGGCCGGCGCCATCGGCGGGAAGATAAGCAAGCGGGGGCCAGCGAAGAAAACATTAAATAAAAGCAAGAAAGGTAATAACAATGACAAAGATTCCAGTAACCGACAACCAAGCACACCAAAAAGCGACAACAGCGGACGCGCGCCGGAAAGGGAACGCGACGGTCTCAAAGATAAATCAAAACATAGCGGATCAGGGGGTGCCGCTGCCGGTGATACTCACCAATCTGGGATTTTTCGCAGGCTATTTGAGCGCCGCGGCGTCGCTACTGGAATCCGCAGAAAAGGCCTATAAAGCGGAGATCGGAGGCACGCCAGTGGAGAAAACGCTAGGCGAGGTGACCAAGGCGCTCGACCGGTGCGTGGATGTGGCACTGGCGGTGAGTGCCAAACAGGTCGCCCGCGCGGAAGGTGGCCAGGATGGAAAATAAACCGCCCATCTTCACCACCTATGATGAGAAGGCCATTATCGAGGCGGTAAAGGCTGAGGGGATCTCCTTTAGACAGTACATCCAAGTAAACAGCGCGGCTCATCGTGACTACATCTACACCGAGCTAAAGAAAGATGAGATCGAGGAGGTTGAGGAGGGCGAGGAAGGCGAGCTGGATGTAGTTGTCTACCAGGGCTTGCCGACGCCATCCCAGCCCGGCAAGGCATTAAACCGCGCGCGCATGGAGAGCTTGCTCATGGCGATGGGCTGGTTGTGCCTCGACACCGCTAATCCAGCGCCAGAAGCACCGCCGAAAGAAGAGGAGCCGGAGGGTGAACCGAACCTCATAGCGTGCGTCAAAGATGGCCGGGGTTATGACTTCGACCGAATCAAAAAGGAGTTTCAAAAGATCCACACCTCAGACCAGTTAAAATATGAATACAATAACCTGGTGAGCCGGACCCACCCCTCACCAAAGCAAGAAGAAGTCCTGCGGAAGCTCTGTACAGACCGGGAAGAGGAGCTAGAATGGGAGGACGCGGCATGACCTTTACAATATTTCTCGCGGGCTTGATCATGATGGGGGTTGGCGCGGTGTGGGCGATCTTCGCAAGGGAAGAGAAGATCCGCCCCCCGGTCGCGGTATTCACGATCGGTTTTATGATCGTGCTGGCGGTTTTGACCTGCACTGTAATAGACTTTTTATCACTGGTTTAATAACGAAAGGACAACAAATGGATGATGTAGCAGCTAAACTTGACGAATTATACGAAATGTTGGAAAGAGATATTCCGCAAATCACGGAATACCTGGAGAAGATCGCCTCGGCGCTTGAGGATGTGAGCAGGAGGATGTAGCAAGTCATGGATAGAGAGGATTTTATAACGGCAATTTTTATAATCCTGGTTGCACTTACTATATTCATGCTTGGCGGGATTATGGGGGCCTGCGCGGCGCGCCCAGACGATCAAAAGAATAAAGAAGCCTACTGCACCAGCATATATGGCGTGTACGGAAGCGACAAGTGCTACCTGCACGGTGAGGAGGTACATGCGAATTAAAGGCCTATTCAGAAAAAAAGAGGACAAAAACTGGTCTTTTGTAGATCCGACCGAGGAGCGATTCCAAAAGCTAGTAAACCTGGTGTGGGATCTTGACAAAAAAGAATTTAACAAACTGATGGAAGCTCTCAAGTTTGTATGGCAAGGCTATGATAAGATCCGCACCGTGCAGACTAATGAGGAAAAAGAGGCCGAGGCCGTCGGTGAGGATGACCTGGGCGACTTCCTGGAGGAGAAAACAAGTAAATGAGTAAAGACTGGACTAGATTCAAAAAATGGCTGGCAGATCCGAAGGCCAAAACCGCCATGCTGGTTAAACCATCGGCCACCCCGGCTGACCTTCACCGCGGCTCTCTTGACTATGCCGAGTTTGTGATCTCGCCCAAAAATAAGGATTCCACCCCGGCCCAAATAGGCGATGTGATCGCGATGTATATGGAAACCTTGCCGGAGGAGGACTGGTCAGAGTTCCGGTTTAAGGTCATGCAGGAATTAAAGAAAGTGAGAAAGCACGCCGAAGCGCAAAAACAATAGGAAAGTGGTGTAAAATAGAGGTAAAGACATTTAATAATCAGAAGGAGATTTAAGATGAGCGACATCACACTCACTAGGGGTGACACCGCCGCCTTCAAATTCCAGCGCAAAGACGCTGATGGCAACGTGATCACCACCAAAGCGCCCAAGATATTCTTTACCGTGAAGAAAGACTGGAAAGATTCCAGCCACCTGCTGCAAAAAACGATCGCTGACATGAGTTTTGATAGCGAAAAATACTACCACTTCACCATCACTCCGGAAGAGACCGACCAGCTAAAGTTCGGCCGCTATGTTTACGATCTTGAGGTGATCGCGGATGAAGAAGGCCAAGTCAAAACAACCGTGGCCAAGGGCGCCTTTACGCTTTTGCGAGAGGCAACCCACGCCGGAAATGAGGGGGAGTAGATATGGCGGATCTCGAACGTGAAATAATTGAGCAAGAAATCGACGTGCAGCGCGAGGCGATCAAAGTGGGGGGTGGCGCTGGCGGAGCCGTGGATTCGGTCAACGGTTACACCGGCGATGTAGTGCTAAAGACCAGTGATCTAGAAAATGATTCTGGCTACCAGACCGGCGACCAGGTAGATGAAAAGGTGAGCGACGCGGCCGAACAATTAACCGATGACCTGGCGGATGAGGCCCGCTTGCGCGCGGGTGCTGACCAGGCTCTCGATGGCCGGATTGACGACTTAAACACCGCCATGGCCGGCAAAGCTAACACCGCGGATCTTGCGGATGTGGCGAAGACCTTGAACGATAAAATCGGCGACTTGACTACCCTTGACACCACCGACCAGTCAAGCGTGGTGGTGGCTATTAACGAAATTGTAACAGATGTGGGAAATGTGGAAACAGTTTTACAAACCCTAAATAGCGGGAGTGGAGTGTAATGAGTATAGCAACAGAATTAAGTAATCTATCTGATAATATCTCTGCGGCCTATGACGCCATTCAGGCTAAGGGTGGAACAGTGCCGGCTAATAAGAACACAGATAACTTGACGACTGCGATTACCTCTGTACCGAGTGGTGGAGGCAATAATGCAGAGGTCTTGACCGAAATAAATAGCGGCGATACGGCAACGACAATACTAAAGCGCGTCCCCTCGCTAAACATCGCTACGTCTAACGCCAACCTCACGAATTTATTCAGTGGTTTTGTAGCCCTAGAAGGCACGGTAAAACTCACCGGTGGTGGCGCTGTCACCGCTGCGCAAGGCGTTCTCTCCGGCACTTCAGTCGAAACAATAGATATAAGTGAGCTAGCAGTATCTGGCTCGGGGGTCGATTTTGGTTCCTTCGCTAAAGATACATACGCCTTAACGACGCTACTAGTAAATCATAATATAAAAGTCACTAATCTTGCCTCGTTTTTGGCACTTGGCAACGCGCTTGCCAGCGCGTTGCAAAACGTAGATTTGAGTGGCTGGGATACATCTACGGTGTCTACTTTTTATAGTGTGTTTGACCGTCGCTCATATCTAAAGCGGGTAAATATCTCTGGATGGACTAATCCGAATACGGTACAGACCGGGCGTATGTTTCGCTACTGCAGTCGCCTAGAGGAGTTAATTATAGACTCCCCATCAGTGTTTAATCTTTCCGCCGACCCATTTAGTGCCTCCAGTATCGCCGCTGGCACCGGTTATGTCTACGTTCCGGACAATCTAGTCTCTAGTTACCAAGCCGCAAACTATTGGTCTACCTACGCAAGCCAGATTAAAGGATTGAGCGAGTTGCCGTCATGACGATGCTGGGTGAGGACTGGAAGCCGGTAGATAGCGTGAAGCTATGCTACAACGGCCAGATATACTCCAAGAAGAATAGCAAGCGGATCATCACCAACCGCCGAACTGGCAAACCACAAATTATATCAAACCAAAACGCCAAAAGTCAAGAAGAGGACATGGCGTGGGAGCTGGGGTGCCAGGCCCGCTATCATGGATGGCGGCCAAGCCCCGATAGCATATTCACGATCAAAATTAACATCGTGGAAAAAGACCGCCGGCGCCGGGATCTCGACAACCAAGCCACCGCGATCCTGGACGCTCTGGTGGCCGGTGGGGTGATTCCCGATGATGATTCCCAGCATGTGCGGCACTTAAACGTAACATACCAAGGCGTGAACAAAGAAGATCCGCACGCCACCATCGAAATCACCGAAGTGCGCGCTTGAACACAAAAAAGACCCCTTAAAAGAAAGGGGCCTTTTTTCTATCACTCATTGACAGGTCTCTGATGGACTTTAACAGTATAGTCAAGCCAAAAAATAAATATACTTCCCAAAAACAAAAAATATGCGATTTTGGGGAATAGACGACCACGGCCAAGCATATTATAAAATCATGAAACAGACACTCCTAGTTTTAACTGCCATGATGTTTTTTGCTCTAGCCACTGGATCTCCCGCGCACGCCCAACATTGTGACGCTCAAAAGGGTGACAGCATGTGGAGAATAGCAAAACGCTACAAGATCCCATTTTTCAGGATCTTGGAGATAAACCGGCACTACCCGAACCAAAACCTGATCCACCCGCAGGATGACATACAACTTCCCGAAGGTGAACATGGCCAAAGCTCGGATGAAGCCAACAACCAGGAAGGAACCGAAACCGCCGAAGCCGCCGATGTGACGAAACAGGCGAAGGAAGTTCTAAACCTGGTAAACAAAGAGCGAACCGCGCGCGGTCTAAAAGCTCTGACCCTTTCCACTAAACTGACCAACGTGGCCACCGTCAAAGCCCAAGACATGGCCAACAAAGGTTACTTCGATCACACCTCCCCAACGTACGGATCGCCATTTGACATGTTAAAGCGATTCGGAGTGCAGTACTCAAGCGCTGGCGAAAATATCGCAGCCGGCCAAAAAGACGCCCAGGAGGTCATGAACTCCTGGATGAACTCTAGCGGCCACCGGGCCAACATCCTCAAAGCCGATTATGAGCAAATCGGGATCGGGTATGTTACCGGTGGAAAATGGGGTACTTACTGGGTGCAACTATTTATAAAATAATTTGCGCCAACACGCAACATTTTTGGGAACGTGCATATAATAAAGAGTAAGTTATACCTCCTATAACTCGACTTAGTACACTCCTATCTAAATTACACTTCCGGGAAGCCGCCAGAGAAATCTGGCGGTTTTTTGTGTCTATGTGCAACATTTACGAAACCGTGCATATACATAAAGTAATCTCCTTTAGCATTTCTTTCAAAAAGGCCGTCAGTTGGGGTGGAGCTGGCGGCTTTTTCTCTATATAAGTAAAGTTTTCCACAAGCTAGGCCTCTGTTATCTACAGCCAATTTCTTTTTTTGTAGCTTGGGTACTTAAGCGGACGCAAGGCGGAGCGGAAGGGTTATTATACCCCATATGGGCAAAAGGAAAGACGATCAAGTGTAGCTCAATTCGATCGTCATGGACAATGATTTTATCGACTAGCTTATCGAACAAAACTTTTATTAGTTCGTCCTCATTTGAGTTGTGGTAGCTTAAAAGCTCCTGGAGGTATAAATACACGCCTTCGGGTGTTATCGCGCTTTCTAGAGCCTGCTGGAGGCCTTGTACGGCAATTTCTAACTCGACCAGCTCCCGCTCATATTCCGCCGACATCTCCTCGGCTAGTTCTTTGGTGATCTCGCCTTCGTACTGGTCTTTTTTGATATTTTTCAAAATACCGGCGACCTTTTCTTTTCTCCGCTCGGCCTTCTTCTTCTCGGCTGCCATATCATCCGAAGTGTTACCAGCTTCGCTTGCTATCTGCTGCGATATGGCGCGCATGGCCTCTTCGTTTAAGATATTCTCCCGGATCTGTTGTAGGCAATACTTTTCCACATGCTGTTTGCGAACACTTAACGCGTTACAGGTGGATCTTATTTTCTTATTTGAACAAACATAGTAAGCTCTATCCATACCGTCCGCGGTCTTGCTTTTATGCTTGCAGGTGCCAAACATATGCGCTCCACACTTTGCGCAGACCATCTTGCCGGTGAGGCCATAGACCCGCTTTGTAACCCTTCCCTTGGCGACTTTATGCTCGGCATGGCGCGCCTGCACTTTGTTCCAGGTCTCCATATCTATAATGGCGGGTACACAGTTTTTGATCTCTAGCGGATCGTACCCTTTAACATTGTATTTTCGCGTGCCAATATAAAACTCCGAGCGAAGCGTCCGAGCTATGTTTTTTCTGGTGATGGCGTCTCCATAATATCCACGCACGCCCTTATCTCTCATCATTTTTTGAATAAGCCCGATAGAGAAGCCGTCGGCGAACAGTCGGTATATCTCCCTCACGATCTTGGCCGCCTCTTCGTTGATCCGGTACCTTTTACGCTCCCGGCCTCGGCTGAACTCACCGGTGCCATATACCTCATAGCCGAGCGGGATAAAGCCGCCCAGGTAGTACCCCTGTTGAGCTGCAATATACATGCCGGACTTAACGTGCGCGGCCGTGATGTCGGATTGAAGCTCGTGCATGGCAAAGAGGTTCGTACCCGAAAACTTGCCATGTGGATCTGACATGTCAATGCGCTCGATAACGGATTCAATGACAATGCCGTACTTTTCGCGTAGTTCGTGATTATAGTTTAGCGCGTCTCTGGTATTTCTGAACGAACGCGAGAAGGAAAAAACGATAATCTTCTCGAACTTATCTAGTGAAGCCTCATACATCATACGATCGAAAGCGTCACGCCCTGCGACCTTCTTACCGGTTTTTGCTTCGTCGATATAAACCTCGACAAGCTCATACCCACTGTCCTCTAGGTAGCGCTTGCACTCCGCCAACTGATACTCGGTCGAAAATGACCCATCCTGGTTGTGCGAAGAATAGCGAATATAAATAACCACTCTGATTTTTCTTTTTCTCACATACAACATCCTTTACTTCAAGATATAACATTTTAGCCCCAATTTACAGGGGTCGGTTGCTTTATGGTTGCTTCAAAAGATATAACAAAAGCTACATTTTGTATTAGCCGAAAGCACAGTAAAACAATTACTTTAATTTGAAATACAACCTTGCGATCTCTTTGTAGAGGTCGTCTTTTGTTTTTTGCGCCACTTCGGCGCTGGTAAAAATATCCCTGGCGCGAGCCAGCAAGTCACCGATGTTATCCACCGAAGATAGATCAAAATAATCAAGCCCTACGTCATAGAAGTCGGCAATCCGTTTGAGGTCAGTCAGGGAGGGAAGGCGACGATCTATCTCATAGTTACTGATTGTGGATCTTTTCATGCCGACGCGGTCGGCGACAAACTGCTGGGAATATCCCTGCGCCTTACGCAGAGATTTTAACTTGCTTCCTATCGAGTCACTCATTAAAGCACCTCCTCAGCCGCTCGGTATGCCTTGCGGTCGAAAATTATATTAGCACATATTCGCGACAAAGTGCAACATGTGGAAAAGTATTTGCAAAATTAAAATAACAAAATGCTTGCTTTTATTTACATTTTTTGTATAATGAAGTTGTGACAAGATGACGCAACACACGAAAGGGGTGCGCCGAATAACATCAAGACAACAACTAGACTACATCCGGGCTTTACCCGATAGCAAAAGGAAGCTTTACAAGATCATGGTGTTTGAAGGAACACCTCAAGAAATGCAAGCAGCCGCCAGGGAATACGCGCGGCTAGTAAGAAAGGGCTACCGCCCGGAAAGGAGATAAACAGGGGAATGAAAGAAAACAAATCACTAAAAATCATCCGTGTGAGGTACGGCCTAACACAGGAAGAAATGGCGCGCAAGCTCACCATGAGCCGCCAGGCTTATGCAAAGATCGAGAACGGCCAGGGAGACGGCAACATCACCTTTTGGAGTAAAGTGCAGCGGACGTTTAACATATCAAGCGAGGAAATGTGGGATCTGATAAATGACGAACTCGAAGAACCAGCGAGAGTATAAGACCTTTTTAAGAGAGGGCGATGTTGACCTTTCTAGCGTATGGGGCGAGATAGTAAACCGAATCGTAAGGGGGAAAAACTATGAAAGAAGGAACTCATGAGGAATATATGGAGGTGCTGGCCGCCCTGGGAGCTACCCTTGCTCAACGCAAAAGCGACCTATCTATGGCGCGGTACGACGTAGAACGCTTGACAAAGAAGCTGGAAAACGCAGAAGAAGAAATCACAAAACTCAAAGGAGAATCATAAAATTGAACACGGCCGGAAAATTACAGTCAATTCAAACCGAGTTAGATGTGCCAAAGGGTCAGTTAAATAAGTTCGGCGGTTACAAATTCAGATCTTGCGAGGACATCCTGGGCGCGGTGAAGCCCCTGCTGGCGAAACATAAAGGATTTATACATTTGACCGATGACGTGCGGCAGGTGGGCGAGCGCTACTACATCGTGGCCACGGCCAGTTTTGTGGACGCCGAGGCTCCCAGCTCCGCCTATTCGGTCTCGGCCTTCGCTAGAGAGGATGACGCGAAAAAAGGAATGGACGCGAGTCAAGTCACCGGCTCCGCCTCCAGCTATGCCCGGAAATACGCGTTAAACGGCCTCCTGGCGATTGACGACACCAAAGACGCCGATGTAACCAACGTCGAGCGCTGCGAGGCCTGTAAAAGCGTTATAGAAGGTCATGGTGGCATGACCGGCAGCCAGATTGTCTATGGCACCAGGAAAACATACGGAAAAGCGCTCTGCTATGAGTGCGGTGTTAAAACTAAAGAGAAGAAAGGAGAAAACAATGCTAAATAGCATATCACTGATAGGGCGGCTGGTGCGAGATCCAGACCTTCGCGCCACGCCCTCCGGAACCAGCGTGTGCCGGTTTACGATCGCAAATGAGAAGATAAACCCGGCCAGTCGTGATAAAGAGGTGTTTTTCATCGACATCATCGCATGGAGTAAAACGGCCGAGTTTGTAAACAAGTGGTTTAAGAAAGGCGCGCCGATCTCACTAACTGGCAGCTTGCAGACCCACACGCTCATCGAGAGCGACGGCAAGGCCAAGAAGGTCTATGAAGTACATGCGGCCACGGTGGACTTCGTGCCGCGCGATGATCGCGACATCACCGACGCCGACGCTGCCGAAGCGCCTGGCGACGACGCCTTCCCATTTTAATAATAACGACTAACGAAAAGGAATACACCAAGAATGAGCTTATTAAAAGACACGAACTACACTATAATCCAGGGCTGGATGTTGACCGAGCTGGGCCTAAAAGGGAATGAGCTGCTGGTTTATGCCGTGATCTACGGATTCAGTCAAGTGGAGGGCCAAGTTTACGACGGAAGCCTCCGGTACCTGGCCGAGTGGACGAACTCGACCAAGCAGGGCGTGATCAAAAACCTAAAGGGCTTGATGGAAAAGGGTCTCATCGAAAAGCGCGACAAGGTGGTAAACGGGGTGAAGTTTTGTGAATACTATGCAACAAAGTTTAATGGGGTGGTAAACAAAGTTGACCAGGGTGGTAAACAAAGTTTAATGGGGGGTGGTAAACAAAGTTTACCTAATAATAAAGATATATATAAAGAAGAAGATAATAAAGAAAATAAAAAAGGAACGCGCGCTAGGTATGGCGAATATAAAAATGTACTACTCGCCGATGACCAGCTTGCCAAGCTAAAGGATGAGTTCCCCAATGACTGGGCGGCCAGAATAGAGGAAGTGTCGGCCTATTGTGAAAGCACCGGCAAGAAGTACAAAAACTATCTGGCCACGATCCGAAACTGGGCGAGGCGAGACGCGGCGAAAAGAAAGCCCAAAATGGCGCCGGATGAGGAAGAGTACATAAAATTAAGCACCGCGGGCGATCTACCATTTTAACAGAGGAGGAAGCCATGGATTTTGACGAAATGATTACTAAAATCAGTACGAACGTACCGGAGCCAACCGAAGAAACCTACAAGGGCGACGATGGCCTCCTCCGGTGTAAAAAGTGCGATGGAAAGCGCGAAACGATAGTCACCTTCATGGACAAAGAGCGCAAAGTGCGGTGTATATGCGAATGTCAAAAGCAAGCTCTGGAAGCCGAAGAGGCGGCCCGCAAAAATGACGAACGCTTGCGCAAAATCGAGCGGATGAGGCGCACTGGATTCCCAGATAGCCAGCTCACCACCTGGACGTTTTACAATGACGATGGCAGCCATCCAAAGGTAATGCAAGCGGCCAGGAATTATGTAGATAACTTCAAGACCTTCAAAGAGGGCGGCAAAGGCCTTCTCCTATATGGGAATGTGGGAACCGGTAAAACGTATGTGGCGGCGGCGATCGCCAACGCGCTGGTCGATCAGGCCATCCCGGTGATGATGACTAACTTCGCCCGGATCGCGAATAAAATGCAAGAGACCTTCGAGGGCCGGCAGGAATACCTCGACAACTTGAACAAGTTTGACCTGCTGGTGATCGACGATCTGGCAGCGGAGCGCAAGACCGAGTACATGCAGGAGATCGTGTTTAACGTGGTGGACGCCAGGTACCGCTCCGGCCTCCCTATGATTATCACCACAAACTTGACCCTGGGGGCGATCAAAAACCCGCCAAACATGTCAGATAACCGGATCTATGACCGGTTGCTGGAAAAGTGCTTTCCGATCGAGGTAAAGGGCAAATCGCACCGCCGAAAAAATATAAATGACGAATATGCCGACATGAAGGCCATGCTGGGCCTAAACTAGAAGAAGAGGTGGTAACTATTAACCAGGGGCAAATCTGGGCCGAGATCGCCCAGGCCGCGATTAACTACATCGTAGTCTCGACAATATCAGGGAACAGCCAGAAAAGCACTGTGACAGATATGAAAACAGATCTCCGCACCACTAAAGAGGATCTCATGGCCGAAATCAAAGAAAGCCGGTCACTACTCATGGACGAGCTGGCCAAGCAGGCCAAAACTGACGAAAACAACACCGGTGATAAAGCCTAAAATCCCAAAAAAGAGCAACTTTTCGGGATTCTATTCCCAAAAAATAGGTATTTTTCAGGATTTTCGCGGGAAAAATCTGCAAAAAGTGTGGAAAAGTCGTGCGAAAAATCTGCGAAAAATGTGATTCTGTGGAAAACTCGCGAAAAAATGGTAAAAAAGTCCTATAAAAGTATTGACATTTAATACCTTTTGGAATATAATGGAATTATAAGATAAACGAAAGGTAAGAAATGAAAGAACACCTAGTAAGTAATGATGAATTGACATTAATAGCCCTCGAACATGTGGCCATAGTGAAGAGTATTGCAGAAAAGTTCAATGGCAATTGGCTGTCAAAGTCAATCCAGATAAAAGATTATCGAGAATACTTAGATGAAATGAATACACATTTAAAACGGGCCGAAGCCTTAGCGGAGGAGATTCCCCTCGAATAGCGAATTAACAGACTTGATGGATTAACTATGGAGGGCCAGACTATGCCATGAAATGAATGAGGGGGTCATACATATAAAAGAATTAAACGAAAGGTAAAAACATGGATTTTGAAGTAACAAGCTGGGCAAAGGGAAATTATAGACCGCTGGCCCGCTTCGCCAACAAGGAACTGGCGATCGAGTATATGAATTATTGCTCTAAACGGTACCGCTCGAAGTTTGGCGCCAGGTACCGGACAGATAGAGACAGGCTCCGAGATCTGGAACTCGCCATCGGCCACTACAAGCTAGTTTACGCCGAGAAGGATGGAGACGAAGAGGTCGTGCGCGCCTGCACCATCCTGGAGCAGGCGGTGAAGGACAAGGCCTGGGAATTACGCAAGGCGGAACAAGAAGCCGCAGATTCCGAAGAATAGCGCGCCAGAAAAGCCACCTCAATGATGGGGTGGCTTTTTGTTTGGAGTTATTGACAAGTCTATTATACCACACAAAAGATGGAACCGCTGCGGGAAAGTTATTAACTGCGGCGGCTCCAAAACGAAAAGGTAAAAGGTTTTGTCCAAACCTGCTTTTATTATATCACAAATAGCATAGACTAAGCACAAAGCCCGGTATGATGGGGCTTTTTGTTATTATGGTATAATTTAACTAAGGAGGAAAAAGCATGGACACGGTGAATTTAATTACCTATCTGGTCACTCCAGTCGCCCAGGTGGCGCTTATAGTAGCGCTTGCCGAAGTGGTCAAAAGACTGGGCCTAGATAGTAAATATATCCCGCTGGTAGATCTAGGGCTGGGCCTCTTGGCCGGTCTCCTAGTGTACGTCGCCTATCAGGGGTGCCACCCGATCGAGGGAATCGTGATTGGAGTGGCCCTGGGCTTGAGCGCCTGCGGCCTATTCAGTGGCGTGAAAAATGTATTGGAAAAGTAAAGGAGGATTAAACAATGGCAGAAGAAAAACAAGTCGAAGAAATCACACCGGAACAGTTACTTGCTGACATCGCAGAGCATAACGGTGAGATCCAGGATGAAGATTTAGAAAAAAAGGAGGACGAATAGATGGCGTGGAAACAGATTAAACCTTTCAACTTGAGCAGGATGGGAACCAGGGCTGGCTATTGTTTGCAGAACGTACGGCTGGCTTTTGGGATCGGCTCAAAGTACGCAAGCGCGAAGGAAGCGATGGAAGCTAACCGGAACGCCGGGACGCTGCATGACATCTCAAGTGTGCCGACTAACTGCGCCGTGCCAGTCTTTACTGACACATCCAGCCCTTATGAGCATGTGATCGTATGTGACCACGGCACCTACTACTCCGACGGCAAGCGCCTGACATCTACCGCCGGCATTAAGTTCTACGGCTGGGGTGAGACCCTGAACGGCGTCCGGATCGTAGAGCATGTGGCCGACGCCAAGAAGAGTAACGAAGAGATCGCAGACGAAGTGATAGCAGGCAAGTGGGGTAACGGCGATGACCGGAAGAAGCGGCTTGCTGCTGCTGGCTATGACCCAAGCGCGATCCAGGCGATCGTGAATCAAAAGGTCGGAGGCGGATCATCTCAAGCCGTGTGGTATGCCGTGCGGCGTGGTGATAACCTCTCTACCATCGCCAAGAGGTACGGCACCACGGTGAACCAGATTGTACAATGGAATGGGATTAAGAATCCAAATCTGATTTATCCAGGCCAGCGAATCCGGGTCAAATAACCGGGATGACCGGTGGGGTGTACTATGTACAGAGCGTGCAGCAGGTGTGGCAAGATTCATCCAGCAAATTATAAGTGCAACGTCGGTCGAGTGTGGAAGCCGAAGTATGGAGGACAAGAGGCCCAGCTTCGCAATACTCACGCATGGCACACGAAGGCCGAACAGATCAAGCGAGATAGTAAATACTTATGTGCTACTTGTCTTGAAAAGGGAATCTACAACTACAACCAGCTGGAAGTCCATCACATAGAGAAGCTAAAGAACGAACCAACGAAGCTACTTGACAACTATAATCTAATATGTTTATGCAGAAGATGTCATAAATTGGCTGACGCTGGACGAATAGACAAGGACTATTTGAAAGATCTAGCTAAAGCCAGGGAAAATGGGGAGGGCTAAACTAACCCCCCCTACCCCTCCGGCCGAATTTTCCGAGAAAAAAATAACAAGTCGGAGGCCAAGCGGT
>JAZNGR010000061.1:0-1509 GCA_045576575.1 Eubacteriales bacterium | reverse complement strand
CCGTAGACCTTGGCAAGAGCGATGGCGGCGAGGCGTTCACCGGGGGTCTTTTTATTTACGGGGTGGATATTTCCGGCTTCGCCCACATCGATGAGGATAGCCTGACCGGTGTGAGGCACATCCAGAGCGAGGGTCTGCTGTTCACGGACGAGTGCCCAGCTGGATTTGGCGTTGGGATCGGGATTTTTTGCCCGGTAATTGGCAAGGTTGCACCAGTAAAAAGGCATTTCCGGGAACTCAAAATCCCGCCGCCACTGCTTGACCAGAGAGCGTGTGAGCTGGGCATAATCTTCCGGCCAATTGCTGGCGCGCTCGCCCTGATACCAGATAACGCCGCTGAGAGCGTAGGGGATGAAGGGGTGGATCATGGCGTTATAAAGCCGGGTGGGTTTGACTCTTTCCCGCTTGGAGGGGGTTTTGGCATCTTTGTTTTTTGCCCGTTTCAAGGCGGTGGGGACTTCGGAAAGAGCCTGCCAATCCATCCATGCGGAAATATCAGTTCCGCCCCATGCGGCTTTGATCAAACCAACGGGACGGTTGGTTTCCATAAGCACTTTTTTGCCGAAAAAGTAGGCGACGCCGGAAAAGTATTTGATTTCGTTTGCGGAAGCGTACCTCCAGGAACCTTCGAGTTCAGAGAGCGGTTCTTTGGAGCTGTTGCGTTTGACGGAAAAGTTGCGAAGACGGCTGCCGACGGGGTTGGCGACCTCTTGTTTGTAACCGCTGCTGGAGGAGGCACCGAAAGCCATATTGGATTGACCGGAGCAGAGCCACACTTCACCGACGATCACATCTTTGATGACCAGCTCGTTGATTTTCAATTCAAAGGGTCCTTCGGGGGAGTTGGCGAGGTTGAGGTTGACCCGCCACCTGCCATCTTTTCCGGCGGTGGTGCTTACTCTCTGTTTATCAAAGGTAACGGTAACTTTTTCGCCGGGATCAGCTTTGCCGAAAATCGGCACGACCGCCTTTTTAGCCAGTACTGCGTGGTCGGAAAAGATTCCCGGCACCTTGACTGCACCGCTTGCACACAAAGCAAGTGCGCCCATAAAAAAGATAATAAGTTTTTTCATTTGATCTCCCAAGTTAGAGTTGAAAATCCCACATAATATAATGTGCAAAAAGTGTAATTGCAAATCTTAACGGCAAAAATCGGGACAAAAAGCGCAGCACTCTGCCGTCAAACGGAGTTATGCGGTTGAAAAAGCAGGCAAAAGATGTTATATTATGCGCCGTCAGCAATATTATTATGAACCATGAAATTTTGCAAAGGAAGTTTCAAAATGCAGCAAGTCCGTACCCGTTTCGCTCCCAGTCCCACCGGTTTCATGCATGTCGGCAATTTGCGCACTGCGCTTTATGCGTGGCTGCTCGCCCGCTCTCAGGGCGGACGTTTCATCCTCCGCATCGAGGACACCGATCAGGCACGTTATGTGGAAAACGCCGTTGAGGTCATCTACGCCACGCTGGCAAAAGCCGGACTGGTCCACGACGAGGGTCCCGACAAAG
>JAZNGR010000060.1:0-29363 GCA_045576575.1 Eubacteriales bacterium | reverse complement strand
CCATTCAGCATTATGTTGGGTGAAGGTGGGGGAAGAGACTTATTACGATCATTGCGCCGGCATTGTGCGCAGCGATACCCTGCTCCATCGGGTGTATATACCTCAAAAGGCGCTGGATGCGGCAGGGGGTTATACCGTCTGCTACCGCAAGATGGTAGAGCGTCTTCCTTATGATCCGGTGACCGAGGAGACAGTGGAGATTGCGTATTCCTTCCGTCCGGTTCCGGAAGGGGAGGCGCGGTATTGCCATCTTTCGGATGTGCACGACTGCATTGACGATGCCATCCGCACCGCCGGCTTTATGGGTGATTTTGATGCCTTGATCTTAAACGGCGATATTCCAAACCACAGCGGCGAGCGTGCTTTTTTACTGGAGATTTTGCGGTTGACGGGAGCGTTGGGAAAAGGAGAGATCCCGGTGATCTTCTCTCGCGGCAACCATGATACCCGCGGCTTCTTCGGCGAGCATTTTGGCGATTATTGCCCCCATCGGGAGGGGCGCACCTATTTCACCTTCCGCATGGGGGATACCTGGGGCATGGTTTTGGATTGCGGCGAGGACAAGCCCGATTCCTGCCCCGCCTATGGGTATACCGCCGCTTTTCATCCCTTCCGCTTGGCGCAGACTCGCTTTATTAAAGAGGTCATTGCCCGCGCCGATGAGGAATATGAGGCGGAAGGGGTCCGGCATCGGGTATTGGTATGTCACCATCCGTTTTGCCATGTACCCAAAGCGCCCTTTGATATCGAGCAGGATATTTATAAGGAATGGTGCGCTCTGATCGGCGCAAACATCAAGCCCGAAGTATTCATTGCAGGTCATACCCATGTAACAGGGTTGTTTTTGCCCGGCGGAGAATTGGATCAGCTGGGGCAGTTTGCACCGGTGATTGTTGGGGGAAAGCCCCGCAAAAAGAACTGGAAAGAGGTGGAGGCCGCCTATTATGTCATCAATCATGACGGCATACAGGTCACCATCTATGACGACAGCGGAAAGATCACCCATGCCATTCGCCTGCCGGAGGATGCGCAATGAAGGTGGCAGTGGTCGGATCCCGTAATTTAGAGGTTGCGGATCTTGGAAAATATTTGCCCGAAGGGGTAACGGAGATCGTTTCGGGCGGCGCTCGCGGCATTGATTCCTGCGCCCGCCGTTATGCCAAGGAGCAGGGACTGAAGCTAACAGAATTTCTGCCCGATTATGAGCAGTTTGGCCGCAGCGCACCTATTCGCCGCAATGTGACCATTGTGGAATACAGCGACTTGGTACTGGCCTTTTGGGACGGAGCCTCCCGCGGCACTCGATTTGTGATTGAACAATGCAGAAAAACGGGGAAACCCATTAAGGTGTTTTTACTAAAAAAATAAGAGGAAAAGCGATGCTTTTCCTCTTTTTTTATTGCTTTTCAAAACCGACTAACAGCCCGCCTTGCTCGGCATAAAAACTGCATAGCCCACCCAATGCGTAAATGGTGGCTTTACAGTTGGGAAAGGCGGCGACGATGCGCTTTTTCAGATCTTCCGCTGCTTCGGGATTGAAGCAATGGGCAATATAGATCTTTTTGCCGTTGAACC
The DNA here is from genome assembly GCA_045576575.1 of Eubacteriales bacterium. Taxonomy (GTDB): domain Bacteria; phylum Bacillota; class Clostridia; order Oscillospirales; family QAKW01; genus QAKW01. The sequence goes on along the minus strand of JAZNGR010000060.1, from coordinate 27,788 downwards.
GATGTTTTTTTAATTGCTCCATCAAGGCTTCCAATGCTTTTTCGCGACCCCGTGGCTTTTCCAAAGGCTCCAAAGTACCCCGGTCGCTGGCTTTGCCCACGATCCGAATGCCCAAAAGCCCCACTGTTTTGGCTACCAAGGGGCTGACGCGCCCGTTGTTTGCAAAATTTTTCAGGGACTCCAGAATAAAAAGAAGCCCTGTTTTTTGCTGATAGGCGGCGATTCTTTCTTGGATCTCTTCGAAGGTTGCGCCTTGGGCAAGCAACGCTTGAATTTTCTCGGCAATCAGCCGCAGTTCAGGTCCGGCGGACAGGGAATCCACCACCATGGCTTTGCGGTCGGGATGCTCTTCCATATATTGCTCAGCAGCAAGTCGCGCGGCATTGAAACTGCCGGAGAGGTTGCTGGTGATGGCAACGCAATAGACCTCCTCGGCATTGGCGAAAGCAGAAATCCAATCCTCGGTGGAGGGGCAGGCGGTGCCGGATGTGCCTTTATAAGCGGCAAGCTCCCGCACCATTTCTTTAATATTTAAATCTTTATTGTCCACATATTCCTTTTGATCGGTGATGATCTTTAAGGAGGCGCAACCAATTTCGGCGCCTGCCCAAGCAAAGGGATCAGCGGAGGAATCCACAACAATTCTTCGAGTCATTCTTTTAGGCTCCTTTATTTTTCTACTATTATCATAACAGAAATTTTGGCAAAGAAAGATGAGAATCTCATTAAAAAAGAGGAAAAGCATCGCTTTTCCTCTTTATTTTAGTGTTTTTTCTGATATTGGCTGAAGTCTTCATCGGTGGCGATGCGCAAATCTACGCAAAGACCGTAGTGGTCGGAAACATAGCCATCGGCAACGTTCTCTTCAGGGATCGCCAGATGGGTATAATCATAGCCCCAAGCGTCCACCGCAATGTGGGGATGGCATTTTGCCATCAGGTGATCCAGCGCCTGACTGTTGGGCGCAGCCTCGATGATAGCGGGAGTACCATAGTTGCCGCCGGTCTCGGGCTTCTGATAGCGGGGGCAGACCGAACCGGTATTGCCGCCCAAGGCAATGCCCTGGTTCAGTGCCTGATCTTTGAGGTCGATCATTTTGGACCAGTCCATGCAATGCTCATAAACATCATCGCGATAGTCGATATTGAGATCGCCGCCCGCAAAGGCAAACATCCCTTCGGGCAGGTCGCCGATGGTTTTAACCAATTGGTTCATGCTCTGCACCCCAACAGGATCCAGCGGGGTGGGGCGATAGTTGGGCATATGCACCGAATAGGCGCGGAAGGAAACGCCGGTTGCAAGATCCCGCAGCTGCGCCCAGCTGACGATGCGGGGATGCTCCTTCCCCTCGCAATAGGGCAGGGAGATGACATCGGGGGTTTTGGAGAACCAGAAGCAGCCGCTCTCCTCCAAGGCATATTTCTCTTTCTTAAAGAGGATGGGGGAGGCGCTTTGCATCCCCGGCGGGTTGGTGCCGTCCCAATGGTAAACCATCCCATAGGTGGTTGCCATATAGGAATCCTGCGCCAGCCAGTCGGCCCAGCCATAGGAACATTCCTGAGCCAGGATCACATCGGGATCGTTCTTTTTCACAATCTCCCGAAAGCGGCGAACGCGGCTGTAAAGCTCGTTGGAGCCGCCCTTGCGCCCCAGGGAATCGGTGCGTTGACCCTGCACCCAAGCGGTCTGATGACCGCCGATCCGCAGGTTCTGAACAAAGAATTTAATAGCGGTTTCTTTCATGGTTGTTCTCCTTTTAATACGCCATTTGATATCGGGGCTGGTTCCGCAGGCGCGGAAGCTGTTCCCGTTGTTTTGTTGCCTTCATTATATAAAGAATCGAACCGCAAGTCAAGAAGCAAAAAACGCCTTTGTGCCAATTCAATTGGTACAAAAGGAATGTTCATAAAAAAAGAGAGCCTTTCGGCTCTCTTTTCACTTAGTGCTGTACTTGATATTGGGAATAATCCGCGTTAGTATCAATGCGCATCTTTACAACCAACGCATAGTGGTCGGAGACATAGCCCTCCACAACGCCTTCCGATTCCAGCGCGGTGGTGGTATAGTCATAACCCCAGAAGTCTACCGCCATATTGGGATTGGGTTTTGCCATCAAGTGGTCGATCTTTTGGGTGTCGCCGGGGTCTGCAACGATGGGAGGAGTTCCATAGAGACCGCCGTACTTATCCTTCTCGTAGTCCTGATTGACCGAGCCCTTATTGCCGCCGATCTCGGTGAGACCATGCTCTTGCATGTTGAGCGCCTGATCCTTCAAGTCGATCATTTCGTCCCAATTCATGGACATTTCATAAACCGCATCGCGGTAGCTGATGTTGTAGTCCCCGCCCACAAAGGCATAAGAGCCCTTAGGCAGCTTGGAGAGCACCTGCTGATACAGCTCCATGGTCTGGATACCGTTGGTACCGCCGCTATGGCTGTTATTATTGATATGGCAGGTATAGGCATAGAATTCGGAGCCGGTCTTCTTATCCTTCAGCTTCGCCCAGGTGCAAACGCGGCGATCCTCAATATCCCAGCAGAAGGAATATTCCTTATCGGGAGTAGCGGAATGCCAGAAGTGGCCGCTTTCCACCAACTCATATTTATCGGTCTTAAAGAGCAGGGGAGTACCCTGGTCGATCTCGGCGCCTTGGGGAGAGCGATACTGATAGAGGCAGGTATAGGTGCCCTTGAAATAGGTTTCATTCTGCAGCCAATCCAACCAAGCGGGAGTGCCCTCGCAGGTAAGGATCACATCGGGATCCACCCGCTTCACATTCTCTCTGAAGCGGCGCATCCGCTGATAGGATTCATTGGCCTGACCCTTTCTGCCCAGCGTATCCTCACGCTCGCCGGCAATACCCTTCTGGTTGCCGGTGGTCTTCAGGTTCTGGACCATCACGGTAACGGGAGTACCGCTGGTTTCTTTTTCTACCGGCTTCACATCACCGCCCTGCTCATCGGAAGGCTCATCCTTTTCGTCGGAAGGCTCATCCTTCTCATCGGAGGGCTCATCCTTTTCGTCGGAAGGTTCGTCCTTTTCGTCGGCGGGCTCGTCCTTTTCGTCGGAAGGCTCGTCTTCGCCGAGCTTTTTGTCGTCATCATCTTCCGAACTGCCGCCGGGCTTGGAGTTGATGTCACCGTTGTCGGTTTCCTCTTGCTCCACAAACTCGCCGATGGCGGCTTCATCATGTTCGGTTCCGGTGTTTGTCTTGCAGCTGCAGACCATTACCAACGTCATGGCAGCGATCAGCAACAGCGCGATCCAACGTTTCATTTTCATGGAAAGGATCTCCTTTAATAAAGATTTACAAGTTTATTATATAAAAGGAATGCGAAGTTGTCAAATAAAAAGTGCATCGGGCTTGCCCGATGCACGCTTTATTATAAAACGGTGGGTAATTCTTCTCCTTCTCGGGGGAGATAGTGGCAATGGTAGGGGCTGAAATCCCCCTCGGTGGCGATCCGCACTTTGGCAACAATGCCGTAGTGGTCGGAAATATAGCCGGGAACCACATTTTCCTCGGGAACCTCGAAATGGGTATATTCCACTTCATAGGAATCCACGGTGAAATAGGGATTGGGCTTTGCCATAATATAATCCAGTTGACGCATTCTGCCGGGGTTGGGATCGGGGGAGATGCCGTCTTTCCAACCGCCGGTGAGGGTGCCTTTCAGTTTGCCCAGTTTGCAGCGGCGACCTCGATGAAGATTGAGCGCGATGTCCTGAAGATTCATAAAGCGATCCCAATCCACCACCTGATTATAAACCGGTCCCCGATAGGTGAAGTTATAATCTCCGCCCACAAAGGCAAAGGCTTCGGGACCCAACTCTTTGAAAAAGTCGGTATATTGCTTGATGGATGCCATGGGGGTGATTCCGCCGGTATCCACATGGGTGGTAAAGAAGGTACATTCCTCGCCGCTCTCTTTTTCCTTTAAGGTCGCCCAGGTGGAGATGCGGATATGATCCTTTCCCGCCTCATAGGATTCCGATTCCTGCTCGGGAGTGGCGGAGAGCCAGAAATGCCCGCAGTCCAGCAATTCGAACCGCTCTTTTTTGAAGAGCAGCGGGGTACTTTCGGGAATGATCTGCTTGGTGCTGCGGTAATGATAGAGCAGGGTATAATGCTCGGTGAAATAAGGATCGGTCTCAAAAAAGGAGATCCAGCCGGGGGTGCCTTCTTGGCAGAAGATCACATCGGGACAATGCTTTTGCACCATCTTCCGAAACCGACGGGAGCGGTTATAAACCTCATTGCTGATCCCAAGGCGTTCGCCTTGGATGCCTTTTTGGGAGCCGGAGGTTCTTAAATTTTGGGTCATCAGAGTCAACTTGGTTTCCATGGTAATCCTTTCCAAAGGGTTTTGAACTATTATATGAAGATTTTATCCCGAAAACAATGGATAAATTACAGAATTTTATAAAGAAATCAACGGAATTGCATATTATAAAGATCGGCATAGATGCCGCCTTGATCCAATAATTGCTGATGGGTTCCTTCTTCGGCGATTCCCTCTTCCGTTAAGACCAAAATTCGTTCGGCGCCTCGAATGGTGGAGAGCCGATGGGCGATCACAAAGGTGGTGCGATCACGCGCCAAGGTCTCCAGGCTTTCCTGAACTACCCGCTCACTTTCATTATCCAGCGCCGAGGTGGCCTCATCAAAGATAAGGATGGGCGGATTTTTCAAGAAAACGCGGGCGATGGAGAGGCGCTGTTTCTGCCCGCCCGAGAGTTTAATGCCCCGCTGACCGATGTCGCTGTCGTAGCCATCGGGCAGAGAGAGGATAAATTCATGGGCATTGGCTTTTTTGGCGGCGGCGATCACCTCTTCGTCGGTGGCATCGGGGCGTCCGTAGCGGATATTTTCCATGACGGATCCGCTGAAAAGATAAACGTCTTGCTGCACAACGCCGATTTGGTTCCGAAGCCCTTTGAGGGTATAGGAACGGATGTCTTTGCCGTCAATGAGAATGGCGCCGTTGCTGACTTCATAGAAGCGGGGAATCAAACTGCAAAGGGTGGATTTTCCCGCCCCCGATTCGCCCACCAGCGCCACATACTCGCCTGCCTTCACCGAAAGATTCACATGGGAGAGGACAATTTTTTCATGCTCGGGATAGTGGAAAGAAACCTCGCGAAATTCCACTGCACCGTTAAAGCGGGGCGGTTCTTCGGCATCGGGGAGATCTTGGATCTCCACCTCCACCTCCACCATCTCCCGAAAGCGGGCAAAGGCGGTGGCACCGTTCTGGAACTGCTCGGTGAAGTTGATGAGCTTGCGTACCGGCTCGGTGAAATTGTTGATATAGAGCATAAAGGTGATGAGATCCGTCACCTCCAGCATTTTGCGGGAAATGAGGATGGCGCCCGCCACTAAAACCGCAACGGTGATAAAGGTGGTAAAGGCGCCCAGCCCCGAATGAAAGGTGCCCATGGCGCGATAGGCAAAGCGTTTACTGGAGAGCAGTCCGTCGTTGACCTTGCGGAATTTGCCTACCTCCACCTCTTCGTTGGCAAAGGATTTCACCACGCGAATGCCCGAGAGATTGTCTTCTACTCCCGCGTTGTATTCTGCAGTACGCACCCGGTTTTGCTTAAAGGCGGCGCGCATCCGCCGATTGCATTTGCCTGCATAAAGAATCATAAAGGGCAGGATCAGCAGCGCCACCAGCCCCAATTTCCAACTGACGCTCATCATAATGATCAGCGAACCGATCAATTTGATGGCAGAGATAAAGAGATCCTCCGGACCGTGATGCGCCAGTTCGGCAATATCAAAAAGATCGTTGCCGATGCGGCTCATCAGCGCACCTACCTTCTGGTTATCGTAAAACCCGAAGGAAAGACGCTGGTAATGACAGAACAATTCTTCCCGCATATCGTATTCCATCTTGGCGCCCATGATATGACCGTAATAGGCGGTAAAATAGTTACAATAAGCCTCAAAACCGATCAGCGCCAGCATCCCCGCCGCATAGATCAGGATCATCCGCAACGCTTCGTCGGCAGGGCGGTAAACAAAATCATTGGTAATGGTCCGTACCATCAGCGGCAGAATGAGGGTGACCCCTGCGCCTAAGACCGCAAAGACCATATCCCACCAAAAAAGTTTTTGATGGGGCTTATAATATCGAATGAATTTCTTGATCATACTTTCAGTTCCTTAATTCGTTGATAATAATCGGGTAACGTGTTTAAAACAATGGCGTAAAAAGCGGGGGAGTGATCCCGTCTTTTAAGATGCGCCAGTTCGTGCACCACCACTGCGTCGCGCGCTTTCTCGCTCTTCTCCATTAAGTAAAGAGAAAAACACAAACTGCCCTTGGGGGAGCAACTGCCATGGCGGGTGCGGGCAGAGGTGATCTTCACCCCTGCGGGAGAGACTCCCATCAAAGCGGCATAATGCGCCACCCGCGGCGGGAACCATTCTTTTGCCGCTTTCCGCATGGTTTGAAGTTCTGCATCGGGATAGGTGCGATGGGCGGAAAGGTGCTTTTCCAGCCACTCTTGATGAGCGGCGAGGAATTCCTCGATCACCTTATCCGGCAGCTGGAGCGGGGCACGCAGCTCCGCTTCTCCCTCTTTGTTGACGGTCAGAACCATCGTTTTTCGTTTACTTCGGATAATCTTCATAAAAATATTTTAGCACTTCGTCTTGAAAGTTGCAATACGAAGTGGTAAAATATCCCGCGAAGAAAAAAGGGGGAAAAAAGAAGATGATCTTTGCATCTGCCGTTGCGATTGCCACTTGCTTGGGGCTGATCCTTTTGGTGTTTTTGAAACCGTCGGTCTCCATTCGGGGGGAGCAGATCAGCATTTATTGGCTGCCGCCGGTGGCGGGAGCGTTGCTGTTGATCTTGGGCGGCGCTCTGAGCCTTGGTGAAGTTTTCGCAGGGCTGACTGCGCCTATCGCCATGAATCCCATTAAAATATTGATCCTCTTTTTCTCCATGACCCTTCTTTCGGTCTTTTTGGATCGGGCGGGCTTTTTCCGCTATCTGGCCGAGACCATGCTGGTAAAGGCGGGGACATCTCAAAAGACCTTGTTTTTGATTCTTTATATTACCGTTTCGGTGCTGACGATTTTTACGTCCAACGATATTATTGTTTTGACCTTTACCCCCTTTATCTGCTATTTCACCCGCCATGCCAAGGTGGATCCCATCCCCTATCTCTTTTGCGAATTTATCGCCGCCAACACTTGGAGTATGATCTTCATCATCGGCAACCCCACCAATATCTATTTGGCAGGCGGTGCCGAGATCGGCTTTTTCGAATATCTGAAGGTGATGGCGCTCCCCACTCTGCTGGCAGGGTTGGGGTCCTTTGCCGCCCTTTGGCTCCTTTTTCGCAAAAAACTGGAAACCTCTCTGCAGCAGGAGTTTACCCCTTCCGCTAAATTGGATAAGCCCTTGGTGATTTTAGGGGTAGTGCATTTGGGCGTCTGCATTTTGCTGATGGTGCTCTCTTCGGTGCTGGATCTGCCCATGTGGCTGATCTCCTTCGGTGCCTTTTTGAGCCTCTTTGCCTCGGCGGCGGTCTGCCTTTGGATGCGGCGCCGCCAGCCCATCTTATTGCTGGAGGTTTTAAAGCGGGCGCCCTTTGAGATGGCCCCCTTTGTGTTGTCGATGTTTATTGTAGTGCTGGCGCTGGAAAAATGCGGCGTTACGGCCCTCTTGGCAGAATTGCTGAGTATGTTACCGGCGGTTCCCGCCTATGGCATTTCTTCTTTTCTTGCCGCTAATCTGATGAATAATATCCCCATGAGCGTTCTTTATTCGGGCATCACTGCCGGCACTTTGGACGCGGCGCCTCTTTATGCGGCGGTCATCGGTTCTAATCTGGGGGCGTTCTTTACCCCCATCGGCGCTTTGGCAGGGATGATGTGGATGCAATTGCTCAAAGCCCATGGATTACCCCTCTCTTTCGGGCAATTTACCAAATACGGTGCCGCAGTGGCGATTCCCGCCTTGGCGTTGGCGTTGTTGGGCTTGGGTTGACAGCGGATTTGTTCTCCCTTATAATAGGAACATGAATAAAAATCAACCAAAAACCGAATATCTCCTTACCTGCTTGGAGGAGACCGATTCCACCAATCGCGTGGCGCGGGACTTGGCGCAAAAAGGCGCGCCCGAAGGCGCGGTAGTGGTTGCTAAGCGGCAAACAGCCGGATTTGGCCGGATGGGCAGACCCTTTTTCTCTCCCAAAGGGAGCGGGCTGTATTGCTCTGTTATTCTGCGCCCCGATCCGAAGAGGTTTGATGCCGCGCGGGTAACGGTGACTGCCGCGGTGGCGGTGGCAGAAGCGGTGGAGCAGGTTTTGGGGCTCGCCCTTACGGTAAAATGGGTCAACGACCTTTATTTCAGGAATAAAAAAGTCTGCGGCATCCTTGCTCAAGGGTTCAGCGAGGGGGATTCCTTTGCCTGCATTTTGGGGATCGGCTTGAATGTTTATGCCCCGGAAGCGGGGTTTGGCGCATTGGCGCCCATCGCCGGTGCCCTTTTGGAAGGGGACCCCGATCAAAAGAAGATAGATCAGATAAGAGATGCAATTTTGGATCGTTTTTTTGCCCTCTATCGCGAAGATTTTGCGCCTTGTCTGGCGGAATACCGCCGCCGCTCCTTTTTGACCGATAAGACCGTTACGGTGGTGCAGGGAGAGACGCGCCTGCGGGGCATTGTGCGGGGCATTGATGAGCGGGGAGCTCTTTTGGTGGAGATCGGCGGAAGCATTACCGCCTTTTCCTCGGGTGAGATCGCCTTGGAGGATTATAGATGAAGCCGAAGGAACTGACTCGTATCGCCCTTTTTGCCGCCCTTTTGGCGGCGCTTTCCCAATTGGCGTTGCCCCTCGGCGCGGTGCCGCTGACGCTTCAGGTTTTCGGCGTTGTCCTTTGCGGCAAGGTGCTGGGCCCCAAAAAGAGCCTTTGGGCAGTAGGGGTCTGGCTGCTGCTGGGCGCCCTCGGTGCGCCGGTCTTTTATGGTTTTCAAGGGGGAATCGCTCATCTTTTGGGTCCCACCGGCGGCTTTTTATGGGGCTTTTTGGGGCTGGCGTTTTTCAGCGGCCTTCCCAAAAAGCCTTGGTGCCTTTTGGGGTTGGCGCTCTGCCATCTCTTGGGGGTATTGCAATTTTCGTTTGTTTCGGGCAACAGCCTTTGGCTTTGTTTTTTGCAAGGCTCGCTGCCTTATTTACTAAAAGATCTCCTGCTGACCCTCGGTGGGGTGCAGCTGGGAAGAAGAATCAAAACGGAGGATCGAAAATGATCGGAATCATCGGCGCCATGGAGGCAGAAACTGCCGCCATCAAGGCGGAAATGACGAATATTCAGGAAGAGACCGTCAGCGGCATCCGTTTTTTGCGGGGTCATTGGATGGGTCAGGAGGTGGCAGTGGCCACCTGCGGCATCGGCAAGGTCTTTGCCGCCCTTTGCGCCCAAACAATGATCATAAAATACAACCCCGCAAAGATCATAAACTGCGGAGTGGCGGGGGCGCTGAATCCCGCTTATTGCCTGTTGGATGTGGTGTTGGCAAGGGATGTTCTTCAGCACGATATGGATACCTCGCCCATCGGCGATCCCATCGGATGGATCTCCGGCATCAATAAGGTGGAGCTTCCCGCCGATGAGGGGCTGAATGAAGCCCTCCTGAAGGCGGCGCAAGCCTTGGGGGTTCCCGCTCATCTGGGGCGGATCGCCTCGGGGGATCAGTTTATTGCCGATGAGGAGAAAAAGACCTTCATCCGCGGAGCCTTTGGCGCCGATTGCTGTGAGATGGAGGGGGCCGCCATCGGGCAGGTCTGCTATGTGAACGGAGTGCCCTTTGCGGTATTGCGCACCCTTTCCGACGGTGCGGGCAGTAACGCATCCATGGACTATCCCGCCTTCGCCGCCAAGGCGGCGGTGCAAAGCATTGATATTTTGCGGAAGTTCTTGCAAACTGTTTCATAAAGTGATATGATATCCTAAATCAGAGTAGATCCTTGCGGGTCAAGTGTTCGGGAGACGGGGAGTTGTTCTCGAAACGAAGGGGAATCCCGCCGTGCAAGGGTCGCATCCCGCTGGAGGTATATAAAATGTTTCAAAAAGAATATTGGATCAGCTCTGCAAGGGAGCTGAAGGATGTGAAAAAGCTGGTCTTTGCCGCCCTGATCTGCGCCATGACCGTTGCCTTAGACGGCATCGCCCGCATTCAGCTGATGCCGGGGCTGGAGATCAAATTGACGTTCTTTGTTATCGCCCTGGGCTGCGCGGTCTACGGACCGATGGCAGGAATGTTGATGGCGGTGGTGGTGGATACGTTGTGTTTTTTGATCGCCAATACCGGCTATGCTTACTTCCCCGGTTATATGATTACCGAGGTGCTGGTCTCGTTGACCTACGGGCTGTTTTTTTATCGCCGCAAGATTACCGTTGCCAAGCTCTTTTGCGCCAAGGTGATAACCAATTATTGCTGGCATCTTTTGCTTAATTCCCTTTGGAGCGCCATTCTTTACGGCAAAGGCTATCTTTACTATTTGGGAAGCAGTGCGGTAAAAAACACCCTGCTTTTGCCGATGGAAGTGTTTATTATGGCGGCGATGTTTGCGTTGCTGCTGCCGCCCCTTTCTAAATTGGGGCTGCTGCCTCGCCATAGCGAGCAGGAACTTGCCAAACTGACATTTTTTGCAAAAAAGGAGAAATAAAATGGTCAAGCATATGATCATCTGGAGCCTCAAAGAGGAAATGGATAAAGAATCGGTCAAGGCGGAGATCAAAAAGGAATTGGAAGGTCTTTTGGGCAAGATCGAAGGCCTTTCGGAAATGAAGATCCTCACCGAAGGCTTTCCCTGCTCCGCAGGCGATCTCATGATGGATTCTACTTTTGAGAGCAAGGCGGCATTGGAGGCCTATCAAAGCCATCCTGCTCATCAGGCCATCGCCAACGGATTGGTTCTCCCCCATGTAGCATCCCGCGCATCTTTTGATTACGAGGTATAAGGATATGAATAAAATTTACGGTTTTGATTTAGACGGTACTCTGGTGGACTCCATGCCCACCTATGCCAAAGGCATTTTAAAGCTTTTGGACGATCGGGGAATTGCCTACGGCCCCGAATTGATCGAGATCCTCACCCCCTTGGGCTATACCAAGAGCGCCGAATACTATCGGGAGGTCTACGGCCTGCCCGAATCGGTGGAGGAGCTGGTGGAGGAGATGGAACATAATCTCTATCCCCTTTATGCCACCGAGGTTATGCTCAAGCCCCATGTGAAGGAGTTTTTGGAGTATCTGAAAAAAGAGGGGGTCTCCCTCTTTGTGCTGACCGCCTCTCCTCATCCCGCCACCGATCCTTGCTTAAAGAATAACGGGGTCTATGATCTTTTCGATCATGTCTGGTCGGTAGAGGATTTCAAGATGAGCAAATCCTCCCCCGCCATCTTTACCCATGTGGCAGAGGTCTTGGGCGCAAAGCCCGAAGAGATCACCTATTTTGAGGATAATCTCACCGCGGTGACCAATGCCACCAAGGCGGGGCTCAATACCGTATCCGTCCGCGACCGCCAGAAGGAAGAACTCTGGGCGGAGATCAAGGTGGCCGGAAAGCATTTTATTGACACCTATAAAGATGCATTTGAACTGTAAATCGGCTGAAAACGGCGATCTTTATCCGTTTTGAGCCGGTTTTAACCCTTTGCCGACAGACCGCAAAATAAATGGGAGACAACCTTCTTGCGAAGGGTCTCCCATTTGTTTTTTATTTAGTTTTCCACCTGATATTGGGAATAATCGGGTTTGGTATCAATGCGGACCTTGGCGATGAGGCCGTAGTGGTCGGAGATATAGCCGGGAAGAACATTACTGGCGGGGTCGCTGTATTCGCCGTAGTCAAATCCCCAATAGTCGATGGCCATATTGGGACTCTTCTTGGCAAAGATATGATCCAGCTGCCCTGCGCCGCCCGGTTGGGGATCGGGCCAGATCTTATCGGTAAAGCCGCCGGTAAGGGAGCCGGTGGATTCCTTCATTTCCGCAAGGCCTGCCTTTGCCATATTGGCGGCCATATCCTGCAGATCCACCGTTGCCTCGGCGTCCACCGCCGACATATACTCGGCAGACTTATACTTGAAGTTGAAATCGCCGCCCACAAAGGCATAGTCGGTCTTCTTCATTTTGGAGAAGATCTCTAAATACTGCTCCATAGATTTGATGGGGGTGATGCCGCCGGTATCGAAATGGGTGGAATAGGCATAAAAGACTGCGCCGGTAGCCTTATCCTTCAGCTTTGCCCAGGAGGAATTGCGGTGATGGGTCTCGCCGGTCCCCGCCTCATAAGAGAGGGAAGGAACATCGGGGGTCTCGGAGAGCCAGAACACGCCGCTGTCCAAAAGCTCATATTTATTCTTCTTATAAAGAAGAGGGGTAGACATCTCCACCGCCGAGCCGGGCATACGGTATTTCCAGATCATATCATAGGTGTTGCTGAAATATTCATCGGTGCGGAAAAACTCCAGCCAGGCGGGGGTACCCTCCTGGGCGAGGATCACATCGGGATCGTTTTTCATCACCATGGGTTTAAAGCGGCGGGCGCGCTTATAAACTTCATTTTCACTGTTTTCCCGCTCGCCGGGGACACCCTTTTCATTGCCCGAGGTGCGCAGGTTTTGCATCAAAAAGGTAATGGAGGTGCCGCCGCTCTCCTTGGTAATGGCTTCGGGCTCCGTTTCCTCGCTCTTTTCGGGCTCTTTTTCCGGGGTTTCTTCTTTTTCGGAAGGGGTGTCGGAAGGGGTCTTCTCCTCTTCCTTTTCGGTTTCGGGTTCTTTCTTTTCTTCGTCGGGTTTCTTTTCCTCTTCCTTTTCAGGTTCCTTTTCTGTTTCCTCTCCCTTTTCGGGGTCCTTTTCCACATCGATCAGCCCGTCGGATTCGGCGGAAAAATCCTCTTTTTCGCCGCTTTTACAGCCGCAAAACAGCGCCAGCGTCAAACTCAGAATAAGAAATAATGCGATCCAACGTTTCATAGGGAAACACCTCTCATTTATTGGGTACCTTCATTATAGCAACGCAAAAACAAAAATCTATGGATAAATTCACCGAGTTGATGCACAAATTCACGGCAGTTCAAAGTACACCACCCGGAAAAGATAGTCTCCCACCCCGAGGGCTTCCAAAAGAAGCATCAGCAAAAAGGGCAGGAGCACCACCGCCGGCAAAAAAATCCACCAGCGGAAGGAATAGGGCTTGACCTTTTCTTTATAGGCCATCTGCTCTTCGATGGAAAGATCGTTGAAGGCTTCGCCCCTGAGGCGCTTCATTTCGGCGTTCATGCCGCGCATGCCGATCCGCTCATCCTCCCACGCGCGCTTTTGCTCATTTTTAATGACCCAAATGAAGATTGCACCGATCCCGATGGCAACGGGAAACGACCATTGCCAAAAGGAAACGGTAAAGATCATGGTATTGAGCAGCAGGGCCCAAAGGGTATTGTCCACCACCGCAAAATGACCGCGGCGAATGGAGGAATTATATTTTTTCATCAGGGCGGCGAAGATGCACCAAGCGATGAGAATGGCGATCACCGGCGGGATGATCTTGCCCGCAGAGAGCACATTCATCCAAGGGAGATAGGTCTGTTTCATTTAGTTCATCCTTTCAATGGCGGAAAGTAGGGCGTCGATCTCTTGGCGGGTATGGCTCCAAGCGGTGCAGAATCGAACGGCCGCCTTGCCATCCCCCAGATCCTCTTCAAATTCGAAGGTAAAATCCGTTGCCAGCGTCGCTTGCTGTTCTTGAGTGAGGACTACAAACTGCTGGTTGGTAAAGCTTTCAATATAGGCGGGGATCCCCTTTTTCTCAAAGGCGGCTTTGATCTCCATGGCATAGGCGGTTGCTTGCTTACCCAGTTCAAAATAAAGATCGTCCTTAAAAAGAGTGTCGAACTGCAGACCCAAAAGCCAACCCTTTGCCAGCATGCCGCCGTTTTGCTTGATGCTGCTGCGGAAATTTTCTTGCAGCGCGGGGTTGGTTAAAACCAAAGCCTCTCCGAAGAGAGCGCCGCATTTGGTGCCGCCGATATAAAAAGCATCGGTCAGCGCCGCAAGATCCCGAAGAGTAAGGTCTGCCTTGGGGGAGCCCAAGCCATAAGAGAGGCGGGCGCCGTCGATAAATAAGTAAAGCCCGTATTTCTTGCAGACCGCAGAGATGGCGGTCAGTTCTTCTTTCGAATAGAGGGTGCCGAATTCGGTGGGATAGGAAAGATAGACCATCTTGGGTTGGGTGATATGTTCTTTGATGCCGCTTTGGCAAAAAGCTTCCGCTTCCTTGCGGATCTGCTCCGCCGAGATCTTTCCGTTGATATGGGGCAGAGCTTGGATCTTATGCCCAATATGTTCTACCGCCCCTGTTTCATGCACATGGATATGGCCGGTATCGGCGGAGAGGACGCTCTGCCAAGGGCGCAACGCCGCGGCGATCACCGTAAAGTTCACTTGGGTGCCGCCCACCAAGAAATGCACTGCCGCCTGCGGGCAATCCAAATGCGCCTTAATGCGCTCTGCCGCGCTTCGGCAAAGCTCGTCCAGACCGTAACCGCCGAAACTTTGACTGTTGGTGGCGGCAAGGGCGTCTAAAACAGCGGGATGGGCGCCGCGGTTATAATCGTTATTGAATCGGATCATGAAGTGTATCCAGCCTTTCAAATATAGGAGTTGCGCCGCAATCAGCGGCAATGTTTTCTGCTTCTACGCTCTTTACCGTCCAAAAGAAAACCGGGGGATGATAAAGGGCGCGGCAGAGCCGAAAGGAGATGTTGCGGCGGTCCCGATAATCATAGGCAATAAAATCGGGGCGGGAGAGGATATTGATCAGAAGATTTTGCAGGGCAACATTCACAATGGGGTGCACCGAGCGCTTTTCTTTGTTTACATCTCCCGCCAACTGCCCGCGCACGATATGAGGGGCAAGTTTTTTCAACCAATAGAGGGCGCGGGGATCAAAACTTTCCACGCAATAGAGACCCTGATAGGATTGAAGGGCATCGGCCACTGCTGCGGCCAGCGCCTTTTGGTTGCCGCCAACCGCCTTCATTTCGATCAGCAGGGGCACCTTGCCGCCAACCAGTTGAAAAACATCGGTCAAAAGGGGCAGAGTCTCGGCGGTGCCCTCTAAAGTCAGGTCTTTGATCTCATTCCAGTGGCATTGCTCGATCACCTGATCGCTTCCGGTGGTGCGCTTCAGGGTATCATCGTGCTCCACCACCAACAATCCGTCTTTGGAAAGGTGAACGTCCAATTCGATGCCGAAGCCCTCTTTTACCGCCAAGGAAAAAGCAAGCATGGAATTTTCGGGAACGCCCGCTTTGATGTTATGCAAGCCCCGATGGGCAAAACGGGCGTTTTTTAGTTCCTTCATGTTGGCAGGGGGTGTCAGGCGCGGAGCCATCAAAAAGAGCCAAAATATGGCGATCAGCCCAAGCAGGATCCAAAGAATCATGGTTTAGTCCTCCACATCAAAGGCTTCCAAGCCGCCCTTCAGATCGGGTCGGTTGTCCCCGTGCTTCACAAAGCTCATGGTAATAAAAGCCAAGACCGAAAAGCCCAGAGCATAGGGGAACATCACCTTATAACCCCAGGGCAGATAGGCGAAGAGATATCCCGAGAGGATGGGGGTAAGGATCTGAGCGGACATAGAGAAGGTATAATAAAGGCCGGTGTATTTACCCACATCGCTTCCCTTGCTCATCTCTACTACCATAGGATAGGAATTGACATTGATGGCCGCCCAGCCGATACCGATGACGCCCATAATGATATAAGCAACAATGCTGTAACCCGGCAGGATAAAGCCGGTCAAAAAGGCGGCGGCCAAAAGGGTAACGCCACCCAAAATCACTTTTTTTCTGCCCAATTTTGCCGAGATCTGCCCCACGGGGATATAGGCGGCGGTAGCCACCAGCATGGCGATGATCATCATGGTAGCGCCGGTGCTCTGGGAAAGGCCCCAGACCTCCATCACATAGCGGGAATAAGCGGTCTCCACCGCATTATAGGCCATAAACCAGAAGGATACGGAAAGTAAAATGAAGATGAGGCTTTTGCGCACCGCCTTGTCCATAGGCTTTTTCTCGCCGCTTTCGGTGACTTCCACCGGCTCGGGAGGCATCTCTGCCACCAGTTTGTTTTCCTTGATGGTCAGTCCTAAAATAATGGCACAGGTCACCATAAAACCTGCGATGATGGCAAAAACAGGGGTATAGCTGCCCATGGAATTGTCTTTGACCAAAAAGGCAATGACCAGATAGGTCATAATGCCGCCCAAGGCGCCCATCAGATTGATGACCGCGTTGCCTTTACTCCGCAAAGGCTTGGGGGTCACATCCGGCATCAGCGCCACCGCGGGAGAGCGGTAGGAACCCATCACCAAAAGCAATACACCCAAAATCACAACAAAGAGCGGCAGGCTCTTGATATTATTGGCAAAGGGGATCAGCAGCATAATGGCGGCGGCAAGAAAAGAGCCGATAATGATAAAGGGCTTGCGCTTGCCGAAGGGGGTATGGACCTTATCGGAAAGGGCGCCGAAAAGAGGCAATAAAAAGACCGCCAACACATTATCGGCAGCCATCACATAGCCGCTGATATCGTCGGTCACCCCGAAGGTCTCTTTGAGCATCAGGGGTACTGCGTTGTTGTATAACTGCCAAAACGCGGAGATGGACATAAAGGCAAGTCCGATCAAAAAGGTTCTTTTATAGTTTAACTTCATGATAACACCTCGTAAAATGCCCCGGCGAACCGGGGCAGATTATAAATTGGATATCTTTATTTTACAATCTTTATAAAAGGAAGTCAACGCCTTTGAAAAACTTTACAATCCGGGAGTAATTGCTCGGCAGTGAGCAGTCCTTCGGGAAGGTCTCCTTCGGCAACCATGCGGGCGAGTTTGCCGCCGATCTCTTTTTCGATGAGGCGGCGAACAGCGCGGGCACCGTAGCGTTTATCGCTGCCCTGCAAAGCAGCGCATTTTGCCACATCCTCATGAAATTGCACCGCAATCCCTTTTTCGCTCAAGCGGCGGGTCAGTTCTTGCAACTGCAATTCTGCCACCTTAGTCAGCGCGTCCTGATCCAAGGGGCGAAAGACCACGATCTCATCTAAGCGATTGACAAATTCCGGCAAAAAGGCCTTTTCTACCGCCCGCCGAATGTTTTGGGAAAGATCGGCGGAATCGTCCCCAAATCCCAAGGAGACCTCTTTGATGCGGTCGCTGCCCAAATTGGAGGTAAGGATGATGATAGCATTGCGAAAATCGGCGGTTCTGCCGTGTCCGTCGGTGAGTTTCCCCTCGTCTAAAATGTTTAACAGCACATGAAGAACATCTTTATGGGCTTTTCCAATCTCATCAAAGACCAAAATGGAATAGGGGTGGGTTCGCATGCGGGTCACCAATCCCCCGCCCTCTTCAAACCCAACATAGCCCGGCGGCGAGCCGATGAGGCGGGAAACAGAGTGGGGTTCCATATATTCTCCCATATCATATTTAATCAGCGCGTCTTCCTTGCCGAACAGTTCTTTTGCCAAAAGCCGCGCCAATTGGGTTTTCCCCACCCCGGTGGGACCGCAAAAAAGCAGGGAGCAGGCAGGACGGCGGGGGTCTGCGATCCCCACCCGACTGCGAAGCAGTGCGGAGCAAAGAGCAGTGATCCCTTCCTTTTGCCCGATCAGAGCGGTGCTTAACCGCTCTGCAAGCCCCAGATACATGGCCTCTTCTCCCTCTTCCAAGGGGATGCCTGTTTTTTCGGCGACGAGGGCCGCAATATGCGCCGGAGTAACGGTTCCCATGGCGGCGGGGAGGTCTTGGATCTGGAGAAGTTGCAGTTGTTCGATCTCCTCTCGCACTGCTAAGGCGGCGGTAAATTGACGGCTCCGCATCAGCCGATCCAATTCCACCTGCTTTTGCAGGATCTGCCCCCGCTTATTTTGGTTGTTTTCCGAAAAGGAACGCAGTTGTTCCTTGGCGCCCGCCTCATCCAAAAGATCAATGGCTTTATCGGGCAAAAACCGATCTCCGATATAGCGGGAAGAAAGGCGAATGGCGGCAAGCAGGGTCTCTTGGGGATAATGCACCTGATGGTGCTGTTCAAAGCCCTCGCGGATCCCCTCCAAAATGGCAAGGGTTTCTTCTTCGCCCGGCTCTTCTACCTGAATGGGAGCAAATCGCCGCTCCAGTGCACCGTCTTTTTCAATATGGCGGCGGGATTCTTCCAGGGTGGTGGCGCCGATGACCTTGATCTTTCCTCGCGCCAAGGCGGGTTTTAAGATGTTGGCGGCGTCAATGGCGCCTTCGGCGGCGCCGGCGCCCACCAAAATATGCATTTCATCAATAAAGAGCACCATATTGGGATCTTTTTCCGCTTCTTCCAAAAGGGCTTTTAACCGCTCTTCAAATTCACCGCGGTATTTGGTGCCGGCGATCATGGCGGTAAGATCCAGCATATGGATTTGGATCTCTCGAAGGGCGGCAGGAACCTCTCCCATGAGGATTTTGCGAGCAAGCCCTTCCACAATCACCGTCTTTCCCACTCCCGGCTCTCCGATGAGGCAGGGGTTGTTTTTATTACGGCGCACTAAAATACTCATTAATTGTTGCAGTTCTTTTTCGCGACCAATGAGCGGGTTGGTATGACCCAAAGCCCCCTCTTTGGTTAAGTTGATGGAGAATTTCATGGTGTTTTTTCCGGGACGAGTCTTGGTGCGCTCCGATTGAAGAGGCAGATCGCAAAGTCCCATTCGTTCTTGCAGCGCCGCCGAAAGTTTGCGGGGCTCGCAATTTAAAGAGACCAGCAGTTTATAACCCGCCGATTCCGGCAGTTCGCAAAGCGCCATCAAAAGATGATCGGTTCCCACCACCGAAAAGCCATAGCGATGGGCAATCTCTCCCGCCTTGGTAATAACGCCCTCCAAGCGAGGGGTCATATCGTTGATGGAAAGAAGGGTAGGGGTGCCGGTTCCCATTTTTCTGCGGATCCCGGTTAAAACCTTATCGGCAGTGATGCCTTTGGAGATCAGCATCCGTGCCGCCACCCCTTCGCTTTCTTTGATCAGTCCCAAAAGCAGATGTTCGCTGCCCAGATAGGTATGCCCCAATTCCTCGGCACCCGAAAGACTGCGCTCCAGAGCATGGGCGGCAAGTTTGGAAAAGCGTTCCATAAAATTCCCCCTTCAAAAGGATTTGAAAATATTATTGACCGATTTGATTCATTATATGATTGAAAAAAAGGCGGTAGTATGGTAAGATGAAACGCGGAGCGTGATAAAAATGATTCATATTGTATTAGTAGAGCCGGAGATCCCTCAAAATACCGGCAATATCTCCCGCACCTGCGCCGCCACCGGCTGTGCCTTGCATTTGGTGGAGCCCTTGGGCTTTTCCATTGATGAAAAAGCGGTTCGTCGGGCGGGGTTGGATTATTGGAAATATTTGAACCTGACGGTTCATAAAAGCTACGAGGATTTTGAAAAAGCCACCGAAGGGTTGGGCAAAAAGTTTTTTTGCACCACCAAAGCCAAGCATACGTATAGCGAGATGGATTATCGGACCGATGAGAATCTTTATTTTATTTTCGGCAGAGAGACACGCGGTCTGCCAGAGCGGATCTTAAAGCAGCATCCCGAAGAATGTATCCGTATCCCCATGATCGCCGAAGCAAGAAGTTTGAATCTTTCCAATTCGGTGGCGATCATCGCCTATGAGGCGTTGCGCCAGCAGCAATTTGAAGCCTTAAAATTAGAAGGCGAACTGACCGGACGTATAGATTAAAGAAAAAAAGCCACACTCTTTTTAGGAGTGTGGCTTTTTTATGTTTGTTTTATTATTGATCGCCCAAGGTTTTTCGCTGACCGGTGGCTATGTTCAGACCTTGGCGCTCTCCTGGGTAGCGGCGTCTTTCGGCGGCGGGCTGTATAGCCTTGCCGCCTATATGATCGCTTGCTACTTGCCGGTGGCGGCGCTCTCTTATCCCTTCGGGCGGTGGCTTTCGGGGCGGGGGCAGAAGGGCTGGCTTCTGGCAAGCGAGGCGGGTTTGGCGGGACTTTCCTTTCTGCTTTGGCGGGTGGCGGCGGGAGATGGGCTGACCTTTCCCTTCTTGCTGATCTTCGGTAGTATCTGGGGAGTGGTGCGGGCCTTTCAGACCCCCATTTACCAAAGCCTGCCCCGTCGCTTGGCGAAGGATCTTTCCAAGGGAACGGCGCTGTTGACCACCGTCACCTATGCCGCCCGCGGATTGGGTCCCATTCTGGGCGGGCTGCTTTATGCCAAATGGGGAGCGAGTGCTCCCTTTTTGGTGAATTTTTGTTCCTTTCTTCCGTCGGTGGCGTTGCTTTGTTTTTTAAAACTTCCTCAAGAAGAGCGTGGAAAGAACCCTAGCATCAAACCATGGTTGCCCGCTCTTTTGCGGATCTTTGGGGTGTCTTTTTTCGGGGTGCATTATAACGTGACCTTTGTGGCGCTGATCAAAGAGGCGGGGCTGGGCAGCGGGTCTTATGGATTGGCGATGGGTCTTTTGGGCGGCGGTGCTCTCTTGGGCTTTTTCATCAAATCCAAATGGAAGTTTTCTTTGCCTCGTCCTTGGGCGGTAGTGGGGATGGGGATCCTCAACGCAAGCCTTGCTTTTTTGCCGAGCCTTTGGCTGCAGGGTTTTTGCATCGCCCTCTACGGAGCATTGGATCTTTGGTATTTTTCTGCCGCTGCCTATGATCTTTCGAAGAGAGCAAAAAAAGAAGAGATCACCGCGGTGATGGGATTATATACAGTGGTAACGGTGGGCGCCTTGCCCTTGGGGGCGCTGTTTTGGAGTTTCATATCGAAATCTGCAGGGCTTTCCGCCGCCTTTTTGGGGATCGGCGCAGGCTTGCTGTTGATGGGCTTTTTTGAAAAAAGGAGAAGAAAATGAAAGTGGAAGAATTGAAGTTGGTGTCTTTTCGTCTTGGAGCGGCGCGGGAACGATGCGATCTGCCGGTCTATGAGATCGCGGCGGCGGGGAAGGAGGGGACCGCGGTCCTGGCCAAGATCCTTTTGGGGCTATCCTGCCGCCTTATTGATGGCGAATGCCATAAAAAGGGCGCCTCTGCTTTGGTGGCGCTTTCCACTCCGGTTACCGGGGAGGAACTGACCGCCCTTTTGCAGAAGGAATACCCCAAGCTGATTGTTACCGTTGAAACCGCCACCGCCCGCGAGATGCTGACCAAGGAGGTTTCCGACAGAGTTTTGGGGTTGCTGGCGGCATTGCCGCCTGCAAAGGCGCTGAAGGTTGGCACCTCGGTGCTGGAGGTGGAGGTGCTTTGCCCCGAGGAGTTCTTGGTGCAGGCGGAAAATCTCGCCCGCCGCTTCGGCGCGGAAATCACAGAAATTCAATAAGAAACCACATTGACAACCCCCTTTATTTCTTTTAAAATAAGAAAAAACAAAGGGGGCATTTTTGATGATTTTTGAACATTTGGATCGGATCGTGTTCGCCGGCGATTCGGTGACCGATATGGGCAGCACCCGCCCGGTGGGCGAGGGACTTTTCGATAATTTGGGGAAGGGCTTTGTGCGGATGATCGATAATCTGCTGGGAGCCAGCTATCCGGCGATCCATCTGCGGATCACCAATTCTGGCATCGGCGGCAATACCAGCCGGATGCTATTGGAGCGTTGGGAGCGGGATGTTTTGGAGCTCCAGCCTCAATGGGTCAATATCTGCATCGGCATCAATGATGTTTGGCGGCAGTTTGATTCGCCCGCCATTCCCGATGAGCAGGTAATGCCGGAGGAATATGAGCAGAATCTGAGAAAAATGCTTGAGAGCCTTCAAGGCAAGGTGAAGGGCGTCTTTCTGATGACCCCTTATTATATGGAGCCGAATAAGGCGGATCCGATGAGGGCTCGGATGGATGAGTACGGTGCGGTCTGCAAAAAGCTGGCAGAGGAATACGGTTGTGTATTCATCGACCTACAGGCGATGTTTGATGAATACTTCAAGCACCATCATTCCGCCTATATTGCCTGGGATCGGGTCCATCCCAATCCCACCGGCGCTACTCTCATTGCCAAGGAGTTTTTAAAGCATTGCGAGTATGAGTTTTAATAAAAACGGACAACGCTGAATGCGTTGTCCGTTTTTTCATAGGATCCGTTGAAGGAGCCTTTCCAGCGGATAAAAAAGCAACCCAATCAAAACGATATTTCCAAGGCAATGGATCAGGTCATAGGGGATGCCGGCGATGATATAGCCAAAGCCTGCGCCGAGGCCTCCCGCAATAAATTCGGGGATGGAGCAAAGGGTGCCGAAAAGCAGCCCGAAAAGGCCGCCCACAACGGTCCAAAGCAGGGGATGGCTCCATTTTCTCAGCGCCAGCACAAGGAGCGCCAAAAGGGGCCATACATAGCAATAGCTGATCCACCAAAGGTGGAAGCCAAAGATCAGCCCTTCTGCCAACACAAAGACCGCCACCGACAAAAGCGCCTTCTTTCCAAAGTGAAGGGTGGCCAGAATGATGAAGAGGGTGACTACCTCAATATTGGTCAGCCCCGCCATGGCCACTTGAAAGGCGATCATCAGGGCGGCAAAGACCGAGAGGGCAGTCAGCTCCCGAAGGTCAATAGCCGATGGTGTAGGTTGCTTCATAATGCTCTCCGTCGGCAATGGGCTGCTGGTTCATTCCCACTGCGGTTTGCTCCCCGTCCTTGGTAATGGCCCACCAGCCTTGGTCAGTGTTCCAGTCGGCGGTGATGCCGTTGATGGTGGTATAAAACCCATCGGCGGCATATTCGATCAGCCCTTTTTCTACCAGGGCATCCGCCAGATAGTCCGCATCGGTGGCGATCTCAAACGTTTCGGATGCGCCGTCCTTTGCAACCACCTCAAATACGATCTCTTTACTTCCTTCTTGCGGTTTGGCAGAAAAACCGTTCCAAAGGAGCAAAGCGCCAATAATTGCGGCGATCAGTACCGATATGCCGATACCGATCAGAATTTTTTGCTTTTTTTGCATACTTGTTTCTCCTTTTAAAATATTAGAACCGTCTGAACTTCTCTTGATTCGCTTCATCCGCCAAAGGGCTTTCTGCCAAAACCGTTTTTTGGATGGGCGGCTATTCATCGTAGCGAGAAGATCAAACCTTTCGGGAGAAGTCTTTCGGCTGATGGCTCAAGCGATGCTGCTCGCCTTCCCGTAAAATAACAGTGGCATCAGGAGAAGCATCTTGCCAAACACGGCGACGGGATCGCGGGGGAGTTTCACCCCTCTTCCTTGTTCCCAAAAGTGTTCTGAAAAGATTTTATCACCGGGGGGAAAAAATGTCAATTTGATTGCATATTGGTTTTTCAAATGGTATAATCTTTAAAAAGGAGCGTGAAGAGAGTGATCAATGGAGTGGAAAAACATCGTTCGCTGATTTTGGATGCCCAAAACTTTATTTGGACCCATCCCGAGACCGGTTATCAGGAATGGGAAACTTCGAAATATATGGAAGAGGCCTTTCGGAAGTTGGGCTATGAGTTGGTCATGGCAGGGGATGTCCCCGGCTTTTATACGGTGCTGGATACCGGTCGGGAGGGCCCCGAGATCCTGATCTTCGGGGAATTGGATTCTCTTGTTTGCCCCGAGCATCCCGATGCGGTGGAGGGCCGGGTCCATTGCTGCGGCCATAGCGCCCAGTGTGCCGCCCTTTTGGGGATCGCCGCCGCGTTGAAAGAACCCAGCGCATTAGACGGTCTTTGCGGCCGCATCCGCCTTTGCGCGGTGCCTGCTGAGGAGTTGATTCAGCGGGAATATCGGGATACCCTGATGGAAAAGGGGATCGTGAAGTATTACGGCGGAAAGACCGAGTTTTTATACCGCGGCTATTTCGACGGCGCGGATCTGGCCTTTATGGTGCATACCACCGACGGGAAGACCTTTACCTGCAATAAAGACGGTGTTGGCATCATTTCCAAAAAGATCACCTTTGAGGGGGTCTCCGCCCATGCAGGCGGCGCTCCCTGGCAGGGAAAGAACGCCCTTTATGCCGCCACCCAAGGATTGGCCGCCGCCAATGCCCTTCGGGAGACCTTCCGGGAGAAGGATTATATCCGTTTCCATCCTATTATTACCCAAGGGGGCGGGGCGGTCAACGCCATCCCCGATCGAGTCACGGTGGAAAGTTATGTGCGGGGACTGACCTATGAGGGAATGAAAGAAGCCAATGAACGGATCAACCGTGCCCTTTGCGGCTCGGCGCTCTCCATGGGCTGTAATGTGGAGATCGAGGATGCCCCCGGCTATGCCCCGCTCCATAATAATCCCTCCCTCATCGCTCTGGCTAAAGAGGCCGCCGAGATGCTGGGCTATTCCTTTGAATACCATGATGTTACCAATACCGGTAGTACCGATATGGGGGATATCTCCTTGGTAATGCCCGCCATCCACCCCTATGCCCCCGGCGCGGTGGGGATCAGCCACGGCAAGGATTATTTTATCGAGGATCCGGAGCTTGCCTGCGTGGGCTCTGCCAAATGGCAGGTTACCATGCTGAAGCTGCTGCTGGAAAACGGCGCAGAACGTGCCAAGAGCATTATCGCCGAGGCGAAGCCTGCCTTTGGTTCTAAAGAAGAATTTTTTGATTATATCGACCGCCTTGCATCTAAGGGTGCGCGTATCACCTATGGGGACGGCGAGGCAAGGGTCAAACTGTGAGGTATTCCGTATGGCAAAAGTAACTTGGAAACCCGGCACTCTGATGGCGCCGGTTCCCCCCGCGCTGATCTCCTGCGCCCATGGCGGCAGAGATAATCTGCTGACCATCGCCTGGACGGGGATCATCAACTCCGAGCCGGCCAAAACCTATATCTCGGTGCGGAAAGAGCGGTTTTCCTATCACCTGATCAAGGAGAGTGGCGAGTTTGTGATCAATATGCCCTCCTCCCATATCGTGCGCTCCATCGATTTCTGCGGGGTGCGCAGCGGCAAGGATCTGGATAAATTCGAGGCCTGCCGCCTCACCCGTGAGAAGGCCTCCAAGGTCCATTGCCCCATGGTGGCCGAGAGCCCGGTGAGCATCGAATGTAAGGTCACCGAGGTGGTGCCCTTGGGAACCCATGATATGTTTATCGCCGATATTGTGGCAGTGAATATTGATGAGCGGTATATCGACGAGAAGGGCAAGTTCCATCCGGAAAAATGCGCCTTCGCCGCCTATGCCCATGGGCAGTATTTTGCCTTGGGCAAAAAGATCGGCTCCTTTGGATATTCGGTTAAAAAGAAGAAAAAATGATTAGGGCTGTAAAAATTGCCCGGCCCTCAAAACGGCAAAAAGAAGGGAACGATCGAAACATTCGATCGTTCCCTTTTAAATGCTTTGCTTGAATTTATCGTAAGGTTTTGGCGGCGCTGATCAGAAGATCAATCTGCTCCTCTGAAAGACCTCGCACCGTGGCCAGCAGCTCGTCTTGCTTGGGGGTGGTGGCCGGCTCGAATTGCATAAACTCCGCGGGGCTGATGTCTAAGTATTGGCAGATGCCGAAAAATTGAGTCATGGAGGGGTAGGCAATGCCCTGCTCGATGTTGTAGATATAGTTTCTGCTCATCAGCAGTTGTTCGCTCATTGTTTTTTGAGAAACCTTCTTTTCAGAGCGCAATTGTTGAAGGCGGCGACTGAATGCTTTTTCCATGGTGAACCTCCCGTGTTTGATGGTTTCAGTATAGCGGTTTTTCACCGCTTTTGCAACCGTTTTTGCCAAAAAAACGCAATTTATTCAACAAACGGCAGATTCATGCCCAATTCTATTGTGCAAAATACAGAAAATGCACAATTAAATTGACAACAGCGACAATTATGCACAATTGAATTGACAAATAAGGTAGTTATGCACAATTAAATTGATAACTAGGCATATTGTGCACAATTTATTTGACAGGTGGGGGTAATGGTGCCCAATTGAATTGACAGATGAGGCCTTCATGCCCAATTGAATTGACAGACGAGGCTTTCGTGATCAATTGAATTGCGCATCAACGGAGAAGGTGGGGGCTGAAACAGAGATAAAGAATCCAATATTTGGTATGGAGAAGAAAAAGAGAGCCGGTCGCTTGCGCGAGAGGCTCTTGGGTCAGATAATTTCATAGGTGAAGTTTTCGTAGTGGAGGCGGGTGCCCAGATCAGCGCCCTCGGGCAAGAGGGCCAGGGCGATGAAGAGATCCTCTTGGCATTGGCCGCTTTCATCCCGCAAGTAGCAATATTCTCCTTCGATCTTCACAAGGGTATAGAATTTTTCAAACATAATGAACTCCTTGGGTTTGGTATGGCATAAAACAAAGAATAAATCAATGCGGAGCATTGTATGTAATCCGACGGAGTCGGAATGTAATCATTTTCGCAAGTAAAATGTATGTAATCAATCCGAAGGAATAACATACAAAGCATATGCTTTGATGACATACCGTTCGTAAGGCGAACGGATTACATACGCCTAACGGCGATCACATACCAATCCTTCGGATTGGATAAAAAAAGACAAGTCTCTCGACTTGTCTTTTTTTGGTGGAGACAACTGGAATCGAACCAGTGACCCCTTGCATGTCAAGCAAGTACTCTAACCAGCTGAGCTATGCCTCCACAACGCTTAACTATTCTACTATAAGCGTTTGGCTTTGTCAAGACTTTTTTGAAAACGGCGTTGTTCTTCTTTCATGAGCTCATGAGAAATCAAGCGAAAGTCTTTGACGTTTTCGTTTTGAAAGGCGACGGTGGTAATGGTGCGGTTTTCATAGGTGGTATAGGAATAGCTCCCTGCCGCGGGGTCGCAGCAGCAGGCATAGCGGGTGATGATGGGGGCGCCCTCTTTGGAGAGGGCAACGCCCTTGGGGACCGCCACCGCGTCCATTCCGTGAAAGAAGGCGGCAGGGTCGGGCTTTAGGGTATGGGCCTTGATAAAGGCCGCCCGCGCGAAGCGGGAGCAGGAGCTCCAATCCCCGGGGAGCCCCAGAGCGCCCATGCCGCGGCTATAGGGGGCAGGAAGCCCCGCGCCGAAGCGGTTGGCGGGGAATTCCGCCATCAGGTTGAGGTAATCGGTCATACGGGTCATCTGATAGTCAAAGGGCGGGTTATTGGTCAGTACCCCAAAGGGGTTTTCATAGATCTTCAGCCCCTCGGCGGTGGGCTCTAAGGTTAGGCTGCCGCTTGAATCGGCGATGATCCAATGGAGGGGAGAGAGGGGAAGCTCTTCCGAAAAAGGCTCGGCGATAATATGGACCCGCGCCAGCAGGGCTTTTGCCGCCTTAAGATCGGGGCATTGGGCGAGGATCCAAGGGATCAGCTCATAAGGGGCGAGGTTATAATGCTCCGATTTCGGCGGCAGGTACACTGCGTGATCGGCAAAAAGAAGCCCCGCCATAAAAAGACCTTGCTCATTGATGGCATCGTAATAGAGGGCAGTTTCCCCCATGACCGTTGCCATCCCCAAAAGGGCGGAATGTTCCTTGATGGTAGGCAGGCGCTTGAAGGATAAGGGCGCCTTGCGGGGGGTCAAGGCCACCTGCTCCCCATAGCCTTCATGGTGATCCAGGGTCCGTCCAAACAAATTTTCATAACAAATCGCCGTACACATACCCATAGTATAAGAAAAACCGCAAGGAATATTCCTTGCGGTTTGTTCATTATTGATGGGTTTGGTTAAATTTTTCAAAAAGCTCCTTTGCCATTTGGGTCATTTCGGCGGGATCCACCTTTAAGAGTTGGCGGTCATAGGTCAAGAGG
This sequence comes from Eubacteriales bacterium, assembly GCA_045576575.1. Lineage (GTDB taxonomy): Bacteria > Bacillota > Clostridia > Oscillospirales > QAKW01 > QAKW01. The sequence goes on along the minus strand of JAZNGR010000060.1, from coordinate 32 downwards.
CCGTTGGTTTCGTCTTCCACATCGCTGACCTG
>JAZNGR010000059.1:0-1882 GCA_045576575.1 Eubacteriales bacterium | reverse complement strand
AGGGTCCAAAGTTTTCTGTAATTGTCTGCCCTGCCCTCCTTGTGATCCTCAAGCATACGAATGGCCGCGGCTCGATCAATATATTCGGTGCAGGTCATATTCTCCAGAATCTCCTTGGCCCAAGGGTAAAGCTCGTTTTTCAGCCAAGCACGAACGGGAACGGGATAGCCAAGCTTGGGACGGAGGAAGGTGGCCACATCCACAAGGTCACGGAAGGCATCTCGCAGAATGAATTTGGTGGTTCCCTTTTTCAGCTTTTCGTCATCACAAAGGGAGGCAGCCACACGGAATACCTCGCGATCCAAAAACGGAACACGAACCTCCAGGGAGTGGTACATGCTAAGGCGGTCCCCTTTGACCAGAATGTCCCCTCGCATCCAGGAGCGCATATCCACATACTGCATTTGCAGCATGGGACTGAGACCGTGCTCCTTGGCGTGGGCATAAATCTCGCGCTCAGGCTGATAAAAGCGGACAGCGGGATCGTATGTTTTGAGGAAGGCTTTTTTCTCCTCCTCCTTAAAAATAAAGGCATTGCCGATGTAACGATCCTCCAGAGGGGTCGTTCCCCGATAGAGGAGATTTTTTCCCTTAACACAGTCGGGCAAAACCGTGGCAAGCCAGGCCAAAACACTTTTCAAAACCTTCGGCAGACCGAAGATCTTGGCAGAAAAGCGGGACTCATCATAGACCTTATAGCCGCCGAAGAGTTCATCGGCTCCTTCGCCTGAAAGAACCACCTTCAAATGCTTTGCCGCCTCCTGACACACCAGATAAATGGCAACGGTGGAAGGATCAGCCACAGGGAAATCCAGACTCCACACCACCTTTTCAAAGGCTTCCTTGAAGTCCTCTACCCCACGAATCACCTTGATATGCTCCACATCCAGGTGACGGGAAATGGCAGTGGCATCGTCGATCTCGGAATAATCCTTTACTCCAAAAGCAACGGTGAAGGCTTTGATTCCGGGATTCAACTTGGATGCCAGTGCCGTCACAATAGCAGAATCAATGCCGCTGGAAAGGAAGGTACCAACGGGCACATCACTGATCATATGATACTTGACGCTTTCGGTCAAGACACTGCGAACCTCGGCCTTTTTCTCCTCATAGCTCTTTTCCTTGTCGGGACAGAACATGGGATCGAAATAGCGCTCAACACGGCATTTCTTCGTTTTGCCGTCATAAACGAGAAAATGACCCGCAGGCAAAATGGAGAGACCGCCGGAAAAGTCCTTGGTGGGCATATACTGATAAGTAAAATAATGCTGAACCAGATCATCCCGTGTCTTGAAGGTTTCTAAAGTAGGATCAAACAGGAAGGCCTTGGCCTCACTGCAGAAGGTGATCCCCTTTTCGGGCAAGCGGTAATACAGAGGCTTGATTCCAAAGGGGTCCCGACCCAAGAAGAGGGTATCGGCACTGCGATCATAGAAGGCGATGGCATACATTCCCCGCAAAAGGCGAATGAAGCCCTCTCCCTTCAGACGGTAAAGCTTGAGCATAATCTCAAGCTCGGAGTCGGTTTCGAATTCCTCATTCCCCAGATATTCTTCCTTCAATTCACGGTAATTATAAATCTCACCGTTAAACACACCGCTGACAACACCGTCCGCACTTTCCTTGGGCTGACTTCCGCCCTCCAGGTCAATAATGGAAAGACGGCGGAATGCAAAGGCAATCTTTTCCTCCGCTATAAGGCTGGATTCATCGGGGCCTCGAAAACGGATCGCCTCGCTCATACAAGAGAGCATTTTGCGATCCTCTTCCACCAGCCCTTCGGGATGGAATACTCCTGCAAAACCACACATGAAATTGATAACTCCTTTTACATCAAACGGTATTCGATCTCGGAAGAGATCTCGTCCATACACAAGTCGGA
>JAZNGR010000058.1:0-2056 GCA_045576575.1 Eubacteriales bacterium | reverse complement strand
TTCAAACTAGGCTGCAAAGATAAAAAATTTATTTTTGCGCCTTCAAAAAATGGCGACGATAAAAGAGATATTGCAGCAGTTCGCGTTTCCGGTCTATCTGGCTCCCATGGAGGGCATCACAGACGGGGCGTTTCGCCGTATTTGCAAAGAATATGGGGCGGACGTCGTGATTACGGAGTTCATTTCCTCAGATGCGTTGTCGCGGGAGGTGGAGAAGAGCATCCGCAAGATGGACTTCGGGGAGGACGAGCGGCCGTTCGGCATACAGATTTTCGGCAGCAACGAGGAGGCATTGGTGGCGGCGGCACAGTTCGCGGCAGCGCAACGCCCCGATTTCATTGATATTAACTGGGGATGCCCGGTCAAAAAGATTGTCAGCAAGGGCGCCGGCTCCGCCATTCTGCAGGATATCCCCAAGATGGTCGCCCTCACCGCCGCGGTGGTCAAGGCGGTCGATCTGCCCGTCACCGTGAAAACCCGACTGGGGTGGGAGAGTGCCGACAAGCCCATCGTAGAGGTGGCGGAACGTTTGCAAGATATTGGAATACAAGCTATTGCCATACATGGGCGGACCCGCGCACAGCAATACGGCGGCGAGGCGGACTGGACCCTAATCGGGGAGGTGAAAAACAACCCCAGAATGACCATCCCAGTCATCGGGAATGGCGACATCGACAGTGCGGAAAAGGCTTTGGCCTACCAAAAAAGATATGGGGTCGATGCCGTGATGGTCGGCCGTGCGGCTATCGGTAACCCATGGATATTCAGCCAGATAAAAGCCGTTTTGCGAGGAGAACCCTGTATAGAACCCACCTACGAAGAACGGGTCGATCTGGTGATGCGGCATCTGCGCGAAAACGAACGCACCAAGGGCGAAAGAGTCGCCGTCTTGGAGATGCGCACACAATATGCCGGCTACTTCCGGGGCGTCCCCCATTTCAAGCCCAGAAGAATCCAGCTCATGAGTGCTCTTTCCATCGCAGAATGCGAGGAAATTTTGCGCGGCTGAAAAACTTTTTTTTAATACAACTCAATTTGATTTTTTTTGTATCTTTGCCCCCTTATTTGTATATTGTTGTTATTGTGATTAATTGTCATTTAACATCAAGTATGATAAGGTAGTAAAATTATGCTTATCAATTGATTGTCAGTATATTACGAAAAAATAAATATTAAAAATATGAAAAAGCTGTTATTCCTGTTAATGGTTGTTCTTGTTCCGGTGTTGATGATGGCTCAGCCGATGGATTCTCTGACAATTTACATGGAGAACTTTGACGGTAGTGAGCACACCTTCACCACCACCACGGTCGGTTCCCACGGCGGTGCGGTCGGTGACTGGCGCGTGGTTGGTCAAGGAATCTCTTATGAGAACTGGAACAATGTGCCTTTGTTCAACTTGGCGTTGTACAAATCTCCCGTGAAGTCTTATCGTTCGCCTATTTATGCGGACCAACAAGGTGGTGAGTCTCGAGCTACGAGTGCCGCCATTCCGCTGACTTCACCGGGGTTGGATGTGCGCAAAGTCTATTTTGACTTTGATCACATCTGTAAAGTCAACAAGTTGGACCAAGCGGTGATCACTTATCAAGTAGCTACTGGCGTTGATGAAGAAGGAAACCTTTCATGGACAAACTGGAAACCGTTGAACTTCTCTTCCGCGCAAAGTGGTTTCTATTATGGAGACGCCAGGGGCACTAATACCATACTTGGCGGTGCTTTCAATGACGAATCCTATTCCAACTGGCAAAGTAACTCGATGGGTGCGGTGCCGCAGAACAGCTGGTGGCACCATGAAATGTTCGATATGACCTCATTTATTGCCCAGGAGACTAATGCGACCCATATCCGTTTTCGTTTCACCACTAACAAATTCTCCACCCCCTCCGCTGGTACGGAGGTCTGTTCGGGCTGGTATATTGACAATATCCAAGTCCGACTCTCCAACTGCGAGTTGATTAATCCTGCTATTACCATGCAGCCGCCCTACTACTACAACATGAGCAACACATTCGTGAATAACGTGGGACCCTATCCTATCAAAGCGCAACTTTAT
>JAZNGR010000057.1:0-2044 GCA_045576575.1 Eubacteriales bacterium | reverse complement strand
CGAAAAATTGCGGTGTAAAATTACACTCTCTTCCTTTTGCGCCAGGTAAGCGTTAATGGCCGCGCGATCCTCCTCGGTCAGCTGATAGCCCGCCTGCACCCGAATACCGTTTTCTTCGTAGATCAAAGGGGTTTTCGGGGGCAATTCCGAGGCAACGCGCTCTACATCCCGTATCACCCGACCGTCGGCCAATTCGATGATCCGATCGGCATAGCTTTCGGCAAATTCCCGATCATGGGAGACCACGATCACCAGATGCTTTTCGGAGAGCCTTTTCAAGGTCTCCAGCACCTGCCGACCGGTGGCGGAATCCAGGGCGCCGGTGGGCTCATCGGCCATAATAATTTCGGGATTTTTCACCAGGGCGCGGGCGATGGCCACCCGTTGCTTCTGGCCGCCCGAAAGCTCATTGGGGCGGCGGGCGCCGAAGCCTGCAAGATCCACCTCTTGGAGGATCCGCCCGATCTCTTCATCGGTGGCCTTTTTGCCCTGCAGCTGCAGAGCCAGCGCAATATTGGCGCCCACGGTGAATCCCTCCAGAACGTTATATTCCTGGAAGATAAAGCCCACATAGGTATTCCGATAGGAATCGAAATGCTTTTGCTTAAAGGATTTGGAGGAGACTCCCTTGATGATGATCTCCCCTTCGGTATACTGATCCAGACCACCCAAAACATTGAGCAAAGTGGATTTTCCGCTGCCGGATTTTCCCAGCAGAAAGACCATTCCCTTATGAGGAAAGGTGATATTTACATCGGAAAGGGCGGTAACGGGGACCCCCTTTTTCGGTTTGTAAACTTTATATAAGCCTTTGGTTTCTAACATATTTTTTTACCTCCTTGCCCAAATTTTAGCAAAGATCCTTTTAAGAAAATAGGGGCAAACCCATTAAGATTTCTTAAATTTAAGGAAAAAGGACCGTTACCGGTCCTTTGCAAATCTCTTTTGATCCTTTTGGATCTTGCTCTGATAGCGATCCTCCTCGGAATAGATGCAACCGCAGTATTTTTGCATATACATCTCCAGCTCCCGCGCCTCATTCTGCCCCGCGCGAAAATGGGGCGAAAAATCATAAGGGAGAAATTTTACACCGTATTTTGCGGCAACCTTCTGCCCGATCTCAAAGATCAGCGGATGGTTCTGATAGGGCGAGACCGTAAGGGTCGTGGCAATGGCAGTAAAGCCATGCTCCTTGGCGTAGCGGGCGGTCTCCTCCAGGCGCACGGCATAGCAATAGCCGCAGCGGTTTTCAGGATGCTCCGCCACCGCCTTGGTAAAGGCTCTCAAGCCGTATTCGTCCTGAATTTCCAAGGCAAGATCAATGGTTTTTGCATATTCAATGAGGGTATCCCGGCGGGCGCGGTATTCCATATAAGGATGGATATTGGGGTTATACCAAAAGCCGGTGGGCTCGATCCCCTCCTCCCGCAATTGCTTGATGCAGGCCACCGAACAGGGCGCACAGCAAATATGCAACAGTAATTTTTCCACGGAACCGCCTCCTTTTTTAAAAAGAATAGCACACTTTCTTCTTCTTTTCAATATTGACAAAGTTTTTTTGCAGTATTATAATTTTTATATCTATACTCCGAAGGAGGAATTTTTCCGATGAACGATCATAAAATCGAAACCAAATGCGTGCAGGGGGGCTATACCCCCGGAAACGGCGAGCCCCGGCAGGTTCCCATTATCCAAAGCACCACCTTTAAATATGCCACCAGCGAAGATATGGGCAAGCTCTTCGACCTGGAAGCCAGCGGCTATTTCTATTCCCGCCTGCAGAACCCCACCTGCGATACCGTTGCGGCCAAGATCTGCGAGCTGGAGGGCGGCACCGCCGCCATGCTGACCGGCTCCGGTCAGGCCGCCTCCTTCTTTGCGGTCTTTAACATCGCCTCCATCGGCGACCATGTGGTAGCCAGTTCTGCCATCTACGGCGGCACCTATAATCTGTTTGCAGTGACCATGAAGCGAATGGGCATTGACTTTACCTTTGTTGCCCCCGATTGCTCCGATGAAGAGCTGGAAGCCGCCTTCCGCCCCA
>JAZNGR010000056.1:0-5463 GCA_045576575.1 Eubacteriales bacterium | reverse complement strand
ACTTTTTGAAAAAAGGAGCCCGAATATGAGCGTTATTATAAAAGCATTAAATAAACCCCGCGTATCCGTCAAGGTGCAGACCCTTGCCGCTCTGCTGGCTATCGCCGCGGCAGTAGCCCTGCCCCAACTTTGCCATCTTATCGGCGGAAAGCCCCTGAGCACCGCCCTTTTGCCCATGCACCTGCCGGTGCTTTTGGTCGGTTTTCTGGCAGGGCCCCTGGCCGGTGCCGCCGCAGGAATGATGGGCCCCTTGGCCAGCTTTTTACTGACGGGAATGCCCATCCCCATTAAATTGCCGCTGATGATCATCGAGCTGATGGCCTTCGGCCTTTTTGCAGGGCTTTTCCGCAACCTGCCCACCCCTTCGGTGGTAAGGGTGCTTTTGGCCCAGTTGGCAGGCCGCCTTTGCTATGCCGCCGCGCTGGCGCTTGCCATCTATCCTTTGGGGATCTCTTCCCTTTCCATGACCAGCGCCCTCACCAGCAGTACGACCGGTTTACCGGGAGCGGTCTTGCAATTGGCGCTGATCCCGCTGATCCTAAATCTCATCAAAAAACAGCAGTCTTAAGACTGCTGTTTTTTATTATAACAATTCTTTCACCACTTGGGGGAAATCCCGATAATCATCAATGGTAAGGAAATGAAAATCCGAGCGGTAGACCGATTCGTCGTTGCCGCCGGGGCCGTAATCATCCCCCACAAAACCCACCTCTTGGGGCAGGATCCCCCGCTCCTTGCAGTATTCCCCCAAGGCATAAGCCTTATTATAGGGCGCGGGCGCCATATCAAAGGAGGAGGAGCCCCCCACAAAGACGATATAATCGGAGAAGACCTCCTTGACCTCTTCATAGATGGCGCGGCGCTTTTTTCGGTCGGGATCGAAGGCCAGCTTATCCTCCTGCCTGGCTTTGGTCCCTAAAATGGGAAAGGTGACACAGCCGGAGGAATGAAATTCCACATTCTCCCCTGCATAGTCGGTAAAGCCATACTTTTCCCGAAGGCTTGTTACCCGCCGCTCCACCGACTCCCGATCGCAGGGCAACACCGCATTCTTTACGATCTCGATATCCTTGGTCTCGGGGTTATAAAGAGCCAGCTGAAGGCCGTAGTTTCCCAGAATATCGATGGGGAAATGCCCCATCTGCTCAAAAATGCGGCGGCACATTCCCGCCCCCACCATCAGCAACTGATATTTTTCGGAAAGCCGCTCCAGCACCTTGCGATGCTCCTCGCTTAAGGGAGTCTTATGCTGGGTCAGGGTGCCATCCAGATCGAAGGCAACCAATTTGATCTTCGAAACATCCATCTTCTTAACCTCTATAAAAACGGTCATACAGCCAAAGCACCGAATAGCGATCCTTCAGATCCTTGGCATAGCGGATGGCATCCTCCACCGCCGAACCGTACAATTCATAGAAAGCCTCCATTTTCAGCCCGATCCGCTCCACCAGCCGAAGCATCTGCTCCTCGGTGGGGGCTTGGGCGAGCAGTTCTCTAATGGCCTTTTCCTGCCCGAGAACCGAAGAAGCATCGGTCTTTTCATACCAGCCCAGCCGCCGCTGCAAGGCCAAAACGCCCGAGGCGGAGCTGCCATAGACTCTTTGGATCTCCCCTTCCCAAGCGGCTTCATCAAAGGGGACTGCGCTCCATTCCGCCCTTTGCATCTGCTCCCGCAGCTTGGCGGTAACCACCGCCGAATACAGCACATCAATGCCATGGGCAAAATAGGGGCGGTCAAACACAATGCCGGTGATCTCAAAGAAATGGGAAAGATGATGCTCACTACCCGAGGCAGGGCGGGAGGTCTTGACATAGGCCATGGCCACGCCCACGATCACCAGCGCCTCCATCAAGGCGGCTACCGCCTCCTCTTCCCTTCGGAGAATGGCTTCTGCCAAAGGATCCACCTTCAAAACGGTATCCATGGTCAGGTCATAGACCGCTTGGCAAAAATACTCATCATTGATAAGAGCGCTCAGCTTCCAATCGTTGAGGCAGGAGTATTTACCCACAATATCCCCATACCCCGCCTGCAGCATCTCCAAGGGGGCTTCCGCCAAAACCTTGGGATCGGCCAGAATGGCCTTGGGCGGGCGGGCGCTGACTGTTTCCTTCATTCCGCCCAGGATCATAGCGGCGCCAACCGAGGCGTAACCGTCCATGGAAGGAGCGGTGGCAACAATATAATAAGGAAGATCATGCCGAAAGCTGACATATTTGCAAAGATCATTGATGACACCGGAGCCTATCCCCAGCACCAGATCGCAATCAGCAGGCAATACCGCTTCCACCGCGGCCACCGCCTGCTCATCGGGGATCAATACCCCATCGCCGGTCTCAAAGATCTTTACTTGGGCAATTTTTTCGCCCAGCACCGCGGCCACCTGCGCTCCTGCCGCCCCATAGGTATTCTGATCCGCCACCAGCAGGATCTTCTGATACCCCGCGCAATAGGCAGGCAGATGGGAAAGCATTTCGCCGCTGATCTCAATATGATCAATGGGGCAAAGATGATCCATCCCGCAGGAGCAACCGAGGATGCCCGCAACCAATTTTTTCATATTCATCGTTGTCTCTCCTTGAAAAAGTTTGCAAAAGTTTGAAAATGTGGTATAATTTCATTATAGCGGTTTCAAGAGGAAAGTCAATCGATGACACCCATCTTGACAGATTTTCAAACTTTTGCAGGAGGTGCTTTATGCTAAAATATGAACGACAGCAGCAGATCTTGAGCGCTTTGGAGGAGCAACCTTCCTCCACTGTAAGAGACTTGGCAAAAACGATCTATGCCAGCGAAGCTACAGTAAGGCGGGATCTTGCCGACCTTTCTGCCGCCGGGCTGGTGCAATTGGTTTATGGAGGTGTATTGCTCTCTAAATATAAAAACGAGGTGGTACCGGCCACAGTGAGAGAAAATGCCAATGCCGACTTAAAAGAAAAGATCGCCGCTCGGGCAGCAGAGCTGATCCGAGACGGCGATACTGTCATTTTTGATTCCTCCTCCACCGTGAGGCGGATGTGTAAGCATATACAAAAGAGAAAAAATGTCAAGATCATTACCAACAATCTGCGGATCCTCAATGAATTCCGCAACAGCGACATCACCGTCTACTGTACCGGCGGCGAATACTACCGCCAGCGGGACTGCTTTTTAGGGCCCTCCGCCGAACGGTTTTTGCGCACAGTCTACGCCGATCGGCTGTTCTTTTCCTGCAAAGGACTCTCCGATACCGGATTGCTGACCGATGCGGATCAAGCAGAGGTCTCCATGCGCCTGGCGATGATGGAGCATTCCAGGGAACAATACTGCCTTTGTGACTCCACCAAGCTCGGCTCGGAAAATGCCTTTATCATCTGCCGCCGGGAGGAGATCACCGATCTTCTCTGCGATCAGCCGCTTTAATAAGAAAAAGCCGGTCTTTCGACCGGCTCAACAAATTTATTGTAACAGATACTATATAGCAATGTCAATAAAAAAATGCTTATCAGACGCAATTTCTCCCTTTTTCATAAAAAATTCTTGTATATTTTGTATAGAATATGTATTGAAAGTTGATAAATTTTGTGCTAAACTATAGACAAGAAAAGGAAATCAACCAAAGTACAGAAAGGAGCACGGTGAGTCCAATGTACAGTTGATCGGGGCTCTCTCCCAAGGATCAGGAGTAGCAGCAGGCAGAAAGAAGAAGAAAAATAATTTACGGTTTTGCAAATCATTTTTTGAAGTTCGATAGTAGGTGAAAGTTTTTAGACTGCTAAGATCCCTTGGTTGCAAGAGTCAGGCTTGAAAAGTCTTCTCGTTTGAATTAGAATCCATCCCATTTGAAAATCTCGCTTAGGAGAGACGAAAAACTAAGAGTTTGAGGATTCGGAATCGAAAAAAAGGAGTAAGACGAAAGCGAAGTCAAGAGAAAGAGAGGTTAAATTTGATGTTAGATATCAAGAGTGAACAGAAATGACCCTCGGTGTTGCAGGTGAAAGGTGCAATACTGAGGGTCATTTATTTTATAGAAGATGCCGCCGAAAGGCGGTCTTTTTATTTATTCAGCGGAGTATAGCCGGTCTTTTCGATCAGCTCCTGCCCCTCTTCCGAGAGGATCCAATTCAAAAAGGCCTTGGTATTCTCATCGGCATCACTGCGAGTCACCGCCATAAATTCCGAGGCGATGGGATAACTGCCGTTTTCAATATTCTCCAGGGTGGGGGCAACACCGTTGACAGAAAGCAGCTTGATCTGCTGATTGCCTACCATCTCGGTGGAATAGAAGCGGAAGGAATAGCCGATGGAGTTTTTATAATTTTTATAATCGGCGGCGCGGTTGATGATGCCGCCCATCCCGTCGATCCGATCCTCCATGGGAGGATCCATCAAGGGGGTATCCCCCATCAAGGTCTGAAGAGCCGTTTGAGAGCCGCTGCCCTCATCCCGCTGAAAGGCGCGGATCTTACCCAGCCGCGAGACGCCCAATTCATTCCATTCCTTCAGCTCTCCCGAATAAATGCCGCGGATCTCCTCCAGAGTGATATTCTCCAGCGGATTGTTGCTATTGACAAAAAAGACAAAGGCCTCTCTGCCGATGGGGGTATACACCAATTCCACCCCTGCCTCCTCAGCGGCCTTTTTCTGCTCTGCCGAAGGGCCGCCCACAAAGATGATATCTGCCTCACCGGTAATGATATTATCATAGGCATAGGTGGTGGTGGAGCAGCTGATATGGCTCTCATAATGATCGGCATACACCGCCTTAAAGAAAGCGGAATAGATGGGATACATAGCGGTAGCCCCATCTAATTTCGGAAGATCCAACCCCTGCAATTGCAGGGAAGCGGGATGATCCAGGGTTACCACCTTGCTTTCCTCAAAGGGAGAATACTGCGCAAGAAGATCTCCTCCGTCGGAGACGGTGGCGATTCTGGCATCCGCCGACCGCCAGGCGGAAAAGCCACCCGTCACCAAAAGGCAAAGGATGATGGCGGTGGAAAGGGCGATCCGCACCCATTTTTGACGAAAGCCCCGCCAAAGAAGCGCCGCGATCACCAGCGCCACCAAAAAAGCGGCGACAAAGATCATAGAACCGTAAAAATTCTGCTCCAGGCGGGTACGCAGGCTGAAGGAGACCACCAGCAAGGCTACCACAGAGCCCAAAAACAGCGGCCCGATGGAAGCGGCCAGCACCAAGGCTCTGCCCAGATGGGGGGCTTTTTTTCGGATCATCAAAACAGCGCCAAAAGCCGCCATAGCGAGCCAAAGGGCCATCAAAAGATAAGTAATCACAGAACCAAACATCACACATTCCTCCTTTTTCTAATTATAATACAGACCGGTTTTCCCTGTCAATGATATGAAGAAATCTTAAGAAAAGGGGGTCGAAAAAATTGTTTGAAACCTTCAAACCGAGCCGCCGCCTTTGGCGGCGGGTCACCCGAAGGCGTATGTGATACGCCGAGTGGCTCGGTTTGGAG
>JAZNGR010000055.1:0-4012 GCA_045576575.1 Eubacteriales bacterium | reverse complement strand
CGCCAAAGGCTGCTTGGCCGCAGTTACCTTTGCAGGGCAGGGCGTGATGAAAAACACCCCGATCTTTTCTGCAGGAAGACCGGTCTTTTTCATTGCCTCACGGCGAGCCAGTGTTGCCGCAAGCTCAGCGGGCGCTTTTACGGGAAGCAAATGAGAAATCAGTTTCGGAAAACGCACACGGATCAAGCGTACAATTGCAGGGCAAGCCGAAGAAATCAAGGGTTTGGGACAATCGGGCTTGGCCAATTCATTGCGGGTATACTCCGAAACCAATTCCGCGGCTCTTGCCACTTCAAAAACATCGTTGAATCCAATATTCAGCAAACCGGTCAACACATAATCCACATTATCCAGATTATTGAATTGACCGTAAAGTGCAGGTGCAGGCAAAGCAACCGTGTATTCAAAGTTTTCAAGGATCGGCAACCGATCAAAAACAGCTTTTTTTGCACGATGGGGACAAACCCGAATGCATTCACCGCAGTCAATACAGCGTTCTTTGATAATAGTCGCTTTCCCGTCTTTCACACGGATCGCTTCTGTTGGGCAACGTTTTACACAGGTTGTACATCCGCGACAGCGGTCGGCATCCAATGTGACCGAATGGAAGTAATCCATAATATCACCTCAAGTATTGATAGAAATCGTCAGTGTTGTACCAACGCCGAGCTCCGTTTCGATCTTCAGATCGTCGGAGTATTTCTTAATATTGGGCAGACCCATGCCGGCGCCGAAGCCCAGGTTCCGCACCTCCTCAGGGGCGGTGGAATAGCCCTCCTGCATCGCGAGGGAAACATCCTTGATACCGGGGCCGCGGTCGGCCAAAATAATACGGATCACCCCTTCACTGATCTCAACAGTTGCTTCTCCGCCATCGGCATGGATCACCATATTGATCTCACCCTCATACATGGCAATGGCGACCCGACGGATCACCTCGGGAGAAAAGCCCAATTGCTTCAAATTCTTTTTAACAGCAGAGGAGGCCTCGCCCGCCATTCCGAAGTCTTCCCCGTCTACATTATATTTCAGAATGATCGGTTCCATTATACCTTATCAATCCCTTCACTAAATAATCCGTTTGCATACAAAATGCCGCAGGCGGTATACATCCGATAATCGGTTTCCATTACCATGATGCCATTGGCCTCTGCCAGCTCAACGGTCGAATCATCGGGATGCTTGCCGCGCACAAAAACAATACACTTCATATCCATCATCTGAGCAGTACGCACCGTCTGCGGATTGAGAAGCCCGGTCAGCAAAATGCTCTGATCCTTCACAAAGGCCAGAACATCGCTCATCATATCGGAACCGCAAGCGCTTTTTACATCTCTTTCCAGTTCTTCCTCGCAGCAAAGAACCTTTGCATCCAGCAATTCACATACTTTTGAAAGTTTCATCTTTAATCTCCTTAAGAAAACGAATTCTCTATTTATGAATTATACCATAATATAAGGTGATATTCAAGAAGAAACTTGTTGAAATTCCCGTTGACATTTAAAAAAAATCAAATTATAATTAAGTTATTATTTTATAGAAAGAAAGGTGTATTTTACATGAGAGTTTACAATTTTTCTGCCGGTCCTTCTATGCTTCCTCTCGAAGTTCTGCAGAAAGCTGCCGCTGAAATGACGGAGTATGGTACTTCCGGTCAATCCGTTATGGAGATGAGCCATCGTTCTAAAGAATACGGTGCCATCATCGAATCAGCGGAAAGTTTGCTCCGTAAGGTACTGTCTATCCCCGAAAATTATAAGGTTCTGTTCCTTCAGGGCGGCGCTTCCAGCCAGTTTGCCATGATTCCTTTGAACCTGATGACCAAAAACGGTAAGGCTGATTATGTAATTACCGGTCAGTGGGCAAAGAAATCCTATAAGGAAGGCTGTCGCTACGGCCAATGCCGCGCCGTTGCCTCCAGCGAGGATAAGACTTTCTCTTATATTCCCGAGTTAAACAGCGCTGATTTTGATCCCGAAGCAGACTACTTCCATATCTGCTACAATAATACCATTTATGGCACTAAATTCTATAAATTGCCCGAAACCGGAAATGTACCCCTGGTAGCTGATATGTCTTCTTCCATCTTGAGCGAAGAGATTGATGTATCCAAGTTCGGCGTAATTTATGCAGGCGCACAGAAAAATATGGGGCCTGCCGGTCTTACTGTTGTGATCATCCGCGAGGATCTGATTGGTGAACCTCAGGAATGTACCCCTACCATGTTCACCTATAAGACCCATGCCGACAACGGTTCGATGTTCAACACTCCTCCCACCTATGCCATCTATATTTTGAAGCTGGTTCTGGAGTGGATCGAAAATATGGGCGGCATCAAGGTTCTGGAAGAGCAGAACAAGAAGAAAGCAAAGCTGCTCTATGATTTCTTAGATCAGTCCGAAATGTTCCATCCCACCGTTATGGGCGAGTCCCGTTCTTTGATGAACGTCCCCTTTGTTACCGGTGATGAGGAATTGGATAAGAAGTTCATTGCAGGCTGTACCGCGAACGGCTTTGTGAATATCAAAGGTCACCGTTCGGTCGGCGGTATGCGTGCCAGCATCTATAACGCAATGCCTTATGAAGGCGTTGAGGCGTTGGTCAACTTCATGAAGAAGTTTGAAGAAGAAAACAAATAAGGAAGACACCGCTATGAAAATTCAAACCTTAAATAAGATCGCCAAGATCGGTCTCGACGGTTTTGACGGAAAATACGAAATCTGCGACACCTGCGATACCCCTGATGGTATTCTGGTTCGCAGCGCCTCTCTCCATGATATGGAGCTCCCCTCCTCCCTTTTGGCAGTTGCTCGCGCAGGCGCCGGTGTCAACAACATCCCCTTGGATGTTTGCGCCGAAAAGGGCGTTGTGGTCTTCAACACCCCCGGTGCCAACGCCAATGCTGTTAAAGAACTGGCCATCGCTGCTCTGCTGTTGGCTTCCCGCGATATCGTGGGCGGTGTTAACTGGGCCATGGGTCTCAGCGGCGATGATGTTGCCAAGCAGGTTGAAAAGGGTAAATCCCAATTTGTAGGCCCCGAGATCATGGGCAAAAAGCTGGGCATCATCGGCCTCGGCGCCATCGGCGTATTGGTTGCCAATGCCGCTCAGCACCTTGGCATGACCGTCCTGGGATACGATCCCTACATCTCCTTGCAGTCTGCCTGGAATCTGAATCATCATGTTGTGAAGGCTGCCGACATCAACGATATCTTCACCCAGTGTGATTACATCTGTCTGCACGCTCCTCTCACCACCGAAACCAAGCATTGCATTAATAAAGAAAGCATTGCCTTGATGAAAGACGGCGTGCGTGTCTTGAACCTCTCTCGCGCCGACCTGGTAAACGATGAGGATATGGCCGCCGCCCTGGAAAGCGGTAAGGTTGCAAAATATGTAACCGACTTCCCCAATGCCAATACCCTGAAGATGAAAAATGCAGTACCCATCCCCCATCTGGGAGCCTCTACCCCCGAAAGCGAAGACAATTGCGCTGTGATGGCGGTGAAAGAACTGCGCGAGTATCTGGAGTTCGGTAACATTACCAACTCTGTAAACTACCCCGCTGTTTCCACCCCCTTCGCTTCTGCTTTGAGAATCTGCATTTGCCATCGCAATATTCCCAATATGCTTTCCGCTCTTTCTGCCATCGTTTCCGCAGAAGGCGTAAACATTGAGAATCTGCTGAATAAATCCAAGGGCGATTATGCCTATACCATCATTGACTGCAACACCGATGTTGACGATCATGTCATTGAAAAGCTCAATGCGGTAGACGGTGTGCTCCGCGTTCGTTGTATTCGCTGATCAAACCAAAAATTATAAGGTGCTTCCTTGGGCAGACCTTCGTAAGGAATAAGCGCCTTAAAACTCAAGATTTTGGCGCAAATCTGTGTTAAAAATACTCGTCATCCGTCAGAGAGCCTTACATTTTATGCCTTGCTTTGCATCCAAACTTTTGAATTTTAAGGTGCGGAGCAGTTTTGAGATACAGATTTTTCGTTCAGGCGAG
>JAZNGR010000054.1:0-15805 GCA_045576575.1 Eubacteriales bacterium | reverse complement strand
GACCGGTGATCAATGCAAGCCGCTGATCATTTTGATTCAGCAACGTATCATTGGGAACAAACAGCGTATCCTTCACAACACTTTCCACCACCGGATGCCGCCCATCGGTGATACGAATCTCATCGCTTTCATCCACTGCCGGGCAAACATAGTTTTGCTCCTGCGCTACTTGCGCAAAAGAACAAAGAACATCCAGTTTTGCAAGCGCTGCCGCTGCGGTCTGAATTTCTTTTAAGTGCTCGCCAACCTTGGAACGAATCTCACAAAACAGCTCATATTCTCTGCTTTGGCGCCGCTGATTGGCATAAAGGATCTTGGTTTCCAATTGCTTAAGTTCTTCCGTAATAAAACGCTCACAATTGACCAGCGTTTGCTTGCGGATATAATGCTCAGGAACCAGATCGTAATACAGTTTTGTTACCTCAATATAATAGCCGAAGACCTTATTATAACTGATCTTCAACGACTTAATGCCGGTGGATTCCCGCTCTTTTGCTTCCCATTCCCACATAATCCGCTGAGAATCTTCCGTCATGGCGCGGCACTCATCCACTTCCGCATCGTAACCTTTTTTAATGATGCCGCCCTCGCGAATAGTAACCGGAGGATCATCATCAATGGCAATCTCAATCAAATGACATAATTCGGAAAGATCGCCGAGATCTTGATCCAATTCTCGCAAAAGAGGAGCAGAAAAGCCTGTCAACGCTTGCTTAATCGCCGGAAACATCGCAAAGGTTTGCCCCAAAGCATTCAAATCCCGCGCATTGCAAGTACCCAGCATCACGCGAGTCATCAAGCGCTCCATATCATAGGTCTTGTTCAGCAGATCACGCAGTTCATCCCGCAAAGAACGAATGTTTCTAAGATCTTCTACCGCCATCAAGCGGCGGTTGATCTCATGAATATTAACCAAAGGGCGCTCCAAATATGTACGTAATAAACGAGAGCCCGCAGATGTTTTGGTTTGATTCAAAACCGAAAACAAGGTACCCTTCTTATCAGAGCGACGAATGGATTCAGACAACTCCAAATTGCGACGAGTCGTTGCATCCAGTTCCATATATTGCTCCGGATAAAAGACCTTCAACTTATCTAAATAACCGATATCACATTTTTGAGTTTCCGATATATATGCCAAAAGATAGTATAAGCAAGCAATTGCTTCCTCTCCGGCCGGCAGACCTAAAGACGCGATCTCCTTTACATGAAAATGCGCGATCAACGCCTCTTCTTTTCCATAAGATTCCGAAGATTCCAGCATGGTGACCAATGCTCCCAGTCGCTCTTTTGCAAAGGAGACGATGGTATCGCGATCAAACGTTTTATCGCTCATCAAAATCTCGCTGGGCGAAAAACGGCTCAATTCATTTATGACCGAAGAAGCCGAAATCTGCTCCAAAACGGTCAATTCAATATCACCGGTGGAAATATCGGCAAATGCCAAAGCCACTCGATCGCCGGTACCGATAATGCAGGCAAGATAATTATTCTTATCTTCTTCCAACATGCTGGATTGAGTTACGGTACCCGGAGTAATGACCTTGATTACATCACGGCGCACCAACCCCTTGGCATCCTTCGGATCTTCCACCTGCTCGCAAAGCGCCACCTTATAGCCCTTAGCCACCAGTTTTGCGGCATAGTTTTCATAACTGTGAAACGGAACGCCACACATCGGTGCCCGCTCTTCCAAACCGCAGTCTTTCCCGGTTAGCGTCAGTTGCAGTTCTCTGGATGCGGCAACGGCATCATCAAAGAACATCTCATAAAAATCGCCCACCCGATAAAACAGGATATAATCTTTATACCGGTTTTTAATTTCAAAAAACTGCTCCATCATCGGAGAGAGTTTAGCCAATTTAATACCCTCCAAACATCCTGAATCCAATTCGTATTAGTGGCAACCGCCACAGGTTGAGCAATCATGAGTGCAACTGCTGGGTTCCTCACCGGTTACATAAAAAGTGATAACACCGTTGACTTGGTTGAGCAATTCATTCAACGCTTGGCTTGCTGCCTGCATTTCAGTCATAGAGGCACTTGCCATTACCTGCTCATAAATTCCTTTGATCCGCTCTTCCAATTCGGCCATACGGACTTCATCCCCATCAGCATTCATCATATTCATTCGCTGCAGGTTATACTCTTGAACCAGTTTCTGCACCGCTTCATCCGCTTCATAAGCAGCCTTTGCTGCGTGATAGCGTTGGACCTGCGCACTTGCCTGCAGCATTGCCCCTAATTCTTTGGTTTTTTCAATAATCTCTTTCATCTTTTACTCCTTTATTTTTCCATCTAACGACCAGGATTTCGCTCTGGTAACAGTGATCTCACAAAATTGACCGATTTGCTCGGGATCCCCGTAAAAATCGACCGTCTTTCCGCCTGCGGTTTTTCCGGAGAGAACCTCTGCATTATTCTTACTGACTGATTCAACAAATACAGTATAATCTTTTCCCTCCATCTGCTGATTCTTTTTCAAGCAAACAGGGTGTTGCAACGCCAAAAGACGTTCAAAGCGTTCCTTTTGAACGTCTTCGGGAACTTGGTTTTCAAAGGTTGCTGCTTTAGTACCGGTGCGCTTGGAATAAATAAATGTGAACAGATTATCAAACTGCACCTTTTCGACCAAGTCCAAAGTCTTTTGAAAATCTTCTTCTGTCTCACCGGGGAAACCAACAATAACATCACTGGTCACCACAACATCCGGCATCACTTTACGGGCATACTCAATCAGTTCGTAATAAGACTCCGCCGTATAATGGCGATTCATCTCTTTTAAAATACGGTTACTTCCCGATTGAAACGGCAACTGCAGTTGATGGCAGATCTTAGTCCCTGCCGCCATGGTATCCAGCAACTTTTTACTGCAATCTTTAGGATGACTGGTGGTGAAGCGAATCCAAAACTCCCCGGGGATCTGATCAATGGCAGCCAAAAGATCGGAAAAATCCATCTCACCGGGGCGGTCTTTTCCATAGGAATTAACATTTTGCCCCAAAAGCGTGATATCTCGATAGCCTTCTGCAACCAAACCCTCTACCTCACGGATAATTTCGGTGCTTTGACGACTACGCTCTCTGCCTCTCACATAGGGAACAATGCAATAAGTGCAAAAATTATTACATCCATACATCACCGATACCCAAGCCTTGCGGGCATCATCTCGCACTATGGGAAGATTTTCGATAATTTCGGGAATTTCATCACGAGTAAAGATCTTTATCCGCTCTTCCAACACCCGCTCCATCATCAACGGCAATTGGGGGATCATGGACGGTCCGAACACAATGTCTACATGCTTATATTTCTTTCGAATCTCATTTTGCACCGTTTCCTGCTGCATCATACATCCGCAAAGGATGATCAGCATATTAGGGTTCGCTGCTTTCAATGATTTTAGGGCGCCAACATTGCCGTATACTTTCAGTTCAGCATGTTCGCGAACAGCACAGGTATTAAATAATACCAAATCCGCCTCAGCAGTATCTTCTGTAAAGGAATAGCCCATGGCAGAAAGCATCCCTTTGATTCGCTCACTATCTGCCACATTCTGCTGACAGCCATAGGTGCGAACACAGGCTTTTTTTTCGCCTTTTCCAAGCATTTCCTTAACATGATTCATGGATTGTTGTCTGATTTCTTCCGTCAAAAAAGGATCCTCCTAACGAGATTATACAATCCATAGTATTATAACATAAAATAAAGAAGATGTCTATACTTCATCTCATAAAAAAACTATTGAATCCTTATATAAATTTTGGTATAATATTTCAGAACATTCGTACAAAGGAGGGATCGTTTTATGCGTCCGCTTTCTGACATCTTAAGACCTGAGACCATTGAAGAGATGGTCGGTCAGCAGCATCTTCTGGGAGAAGGCAAGTTGCTGCGCGCCATCGCGGATAACGGTGAGATCCCCAACATGATCTTTTACGGTCCCAGCGGCGTTGGCAAAACAACTCTTGCGCGAATCCTTTCTGCCAAAAGTAACCGTAAACTTTATAAATTAAACGCTACTACTGCGTCGATTAACGACATCAAAGAAATCATTAATGACATCAATCCTTTTACGGCGCCGAACGGTTGTTTACTTTACCTGGACGAGATTCAATACTTTAATAAAAAACAGCAACAGACTTTATTGGAGTTCATTGAAAACGGAAGCATTACCCTAATCGCATCTACTACTGAGAATCCGTATTTTTATGTCTACAACGCTATTTTGAGCCGCAGCACGGTCTTTGAGTTTAAGCCGGTTTCTGCCACCGAAATGATTCCCTTTATCAAGCGCGCCATTGCTTACTTAGAAAAACAGAGAGGGTACTCCATCCACTGTTCGGAGGAAAACCTGAAAAAGATCGCGTATGGCTGCGGAGGCGATGTGCGCAAATGCTGCAATTGCGTCGAAATCGTCTCCATGGCGCTGACCCGTGAACATAATGAAATTACCGATGAAATGATTGCCGAAGCCTCCCAACGCAGCGGAAATCATTATGATAAAGATGGCGATTATCACTATGACATCCTCTCGGCATTTCAAAAGTCTATCCGCGGCTCCGACCCTGATGCCGCCTTGGTTTATCTTGCTCGTCTATTAGAGGCAGGTAATCTGATTGCTCCCTGCCGTCGGCTGATGGTGATTGCCGCAGAAGATATCGGTCTTGCCTATCCGCAGGCGGTTCCCATTGTGAAATCTTGCGTAGATTGTGCCCAAGCATTAGGTCTTCCCGAAGCCCGCATCCCGCTGGCTGAGGCGGTTATTTTATTGGCGACTGCACCCAAATCCAATTCTGCCATCATGGCAATTGATGCCGCCATGGAGGATGTTCGAAGCGGAAAAGGACAGATCATCCCCGCCGATCTTCAGGATGCCCATTATAGTGGATCCGAAAAATTAGGGCGTGGAAAAGGCTATCTATACCCCCACAGTTTCCCAAATCATTATGTAAACCAAAACTATATGCCGGAGGATCTGAACGGCAAAAAATACTATGAACCCGGCGACAATAAAACCGAAAGCGCCTCCAGAGACTATTGGAGAAAAATCAAGGAACAATCATGAGAAAAGAAGAAAAGATCGCTTTTATTATAGAGCAACTAAATCAACTCTACCCCCATGCGGAATGTGCGCTTCACTATACCCATCCTTATGAATTATTGATTGCAACTCGCCTTTCAGCCCAATGCACCGATGAGAGAGTCAACAAAGTGACACCTGCACTTTTTGAAAAATACCCAACATTGGAGGCTTTTGCAAATGCTGATTTCGATGAGCTTTGCGAAATGGTTCATTCCTGTGGATTTTACCGCGGGAAAGCAAAAAGTATCATTGAAATGAGCCAAACCATTCTGGAAAAATTTGATGGAAAAGTGCCCGACACCATTGAAGAATTGACATCCCTTTCCGGCATCGGAAGAAAGACGGCGAACCTGATCTGCGGCGACATCTACGGAAAACCCGCCATTATTGCCGATACCCATTGCATCCGCCTTTCTAATCGGTTGGGACTTGCAGACAGCAGCAATCCCGAAATTGTGGAACGGCAATTGAAAGCCACCATCCCACCGGAGCATCAAACCAAGTTCTGCCACAATTTGGTGCACCATGGCAGAGCGATCTGCAATGCACGAAAGCCCGATTGCATCCAATGCCCTCTGATCGAGGTTTGCGTATATTATAAAACAACAAACAAGCGGAAAAGGTGATTGACTTTTTCCGCTTGACTCTTTATAATTGATTTTATGTTATTTAAACAGTTGGAAAAATTGTTGCATTTTTCCGGCAGTTAGGAGGTTTCAATGAGACAGAAAAAAACCAACATCTGGCAAAAACTCTCGTTCTTTATTGTTGCCCTTATCATTCTCGCAATTGTTGCCTATACCGCCTACGGTATCTATACCGAAGGCAGCAGCTATATGCGTTTTGGTATCGACATTAAAGGCGGCGTCAGCGCCACATTCCAATCCGCCGATCCCGAATTGGTCCCCACCGATGAACAACTGGAGGCGGCAAAATCCGTTATCGAAGTGCGGTTAGACAATAATAATATTCTGGATCGCACCGTCACCTTAGACAAGGAAAACCATTGCGTTTTGGTGGAGTTTCCTTGGCAGGCTACCGAAACGGAATTTGATCCCGTTGCCGCCATCGCTGAGTTGGGCGAAACCGCGCAGTTGACTTTTGCGGTAGTAGAGGAAGCAGAAGAAGGCGACGAAGGCGCGCTGTTGCTTTCCGAGAACAATTATAAGGCATATTTCACGGTAGATGAGACCTTCATGGACGGTTCCAACGTTGCCGATGCAGAAGCCGGTTATCTCGACGGCGGCTATGTCGTTTCCCTGTCTTTCGATGACAAGGGTGCCGACATTTTTGCCGAAACCACCGGCAAGCATAAAGGGGATCTAATCGGTATTCTGATGGATGATACCCTTATCAGCGTTGCCACCGTTCAGGAAGCCATCACCGGCGGTCAAGCCTATATCAGCGGCGATTTTACCGCCGAGGAGACCAGAGCGCTTGCCGCCAAGATCGATTCCGGCGCTCTCCCCTTCACCATGGAGACCACCAATTATTCCGCTGTCAGCGCCACCATGGGTACCCATGCACTGAGTGTTATGCTATTAGCCGGTGCTATCGCCCTGGCCATCATCGTGCTCTTTATGTGCGCTTATTATCGTCTGCCCGGTTTTGTGGCATCCATCACCTTGCTTCTGCAGACTGCCGGTCAGCTTCTGGCTTTCCATCTGATGGGCTTGACTCTGACTCTGCCCGGTATTGCAGGTATCATCCTTTCCATCGGCATGGGTGTTGATTCCAATATCATTATCGCCGAGCGTATCAAGGAAGAGATCAATTCCGGCAAGACCCTCAAGGGAGCCATCTCCGCCGGCTATAACCGCGCATTTACCGCGGTATTTGACTGTAATGTCACCACTGCGGTAGTCGGCATTTTGCTGATGATCTTCGGTACCGGCTCTATGCTTTCCTTTGCCTATACCCTGCTGATCGGTATTGTTTTGAACTTCGGTCTTTCCATCATTTCCAGCAAGCTGATGATCCAATCTCTTGCCTGCTATATCGGAAACCCTGTATTCTATGGGTATAAGACCAAAAAGGAGGTGCAGTAATCATGCGCGATTTTTACAGTAAAAGATATCTCTATTACATCATCTCCGCAGTACTGCTTCTCGCCGGTGTTGTGGGCTTATTTGTAAACGGTGTCAAGCTGGACATCACTTTCAGCGGCGGTGCCAAAATTACTTATAGTTATGTTGGCAATGAAATCAATGCCACCGAAGTAGAGGGCTTGATAAAGAGTACCTTGAATCGGGATTCTACGGTTCAGAACGCCACCGGTTATCAAACCGATGATACTTCGCTGGTGATCTCCCTCGCCGGTACCCAAAGCCTGACCACCGAAGAGCAGGATAAACTTTTTGATGCTTTGAACGCTAAATATCCTGAAAGTAAGATCGAGCAAGGCTCCACCACCAATGTGGAGGCATCCATCGGTAACCGTTTCTTGCGGCGAGGTCTTCTCGCCATCGGGCTTGCCGCTCTCTTCATTACCCTTTGGGTTGGATTTCGTTTTTCTGTAGTCTCCGGCTTTACCGCCGCCGCTACTGCGCTGATTGCGTTGTTTCACGATATTGCCCTAATCTTCTTTGTGTTTGTCTTGTTCCAAATTCCCATCAACGATGGATTTATTGCAGTTGTTCTGACTATTCTCGGATATTCTGTCAACGACACTCTGGTAATCTTCGACCGCATTCGCGAAAACAAAAAGCTCACCGGCAATAAGTCGACCCCTGTTGAGCTGGTCAACAAAAGCATTCAGCAATCGCTGGTACGCACAATTAACACATCCTTGATGTCGCTGGCGGCGCTGGTTTTGGTTTTGGTCTTTGGTATGATCAAAGGTCTTACGTCGATTGTAAACTTTGCTCTGCCGATGATGATCGGTATCATCTCCGGTTGCTACTCTTCTTCTTTCTTGGCACCTTGCCTTTGGTGCTCCATGAAAACCAAGAAAAAATAATTCAAAAAAGGAAGCATTTCTTTTGGAAATGCTTCCTTTTTATTTTATAACACTCCATTCAATCATTAGACGTTCCAAACTCCATGCTGCATTGGCAGGAGATGTGGAGGGCAAAACAATGGCCTCCATCCCGATCTTTGAATAAAGATAACGGTCATAAAGATTTTTGGCAGTTTTTCCATTTACAAAAATGCGCCGAATACTACTATGAGCCAAAATGACAGAAAGATCATTGGGCGTTACGTTACGAATGGTATTATCCATACTCCCCTCAATTTCGCAGGAGGCAATCACATCCCATACAGCAACATGATTTTTCAGAAGAAATGCCTTTTTATCCTCAATGGATATCGGACATTCCTCACCAAAAACACCCGCTAAAACTCGCCAAAAACGGTTTTGAGGATGACCATAGAAAAAGCCCTGCTCCCGCGATTTTACCGAGGGAAAACTCCCTAAAATCAGGATCTTTGAATTTTCATCATAAATTGGTTCGATCGGATGGACAACCACGTTCATGCTCCTTTTACAAAAAATGCCCACATTCAAAAGAATGTGGGCATATCTTTGATCGCGTCAATGCGAAACTGCTTTTGAAAGATTAATACTTTCTCTTTCTGGCGGCTTCAGATTTCTTCTTTCTCTTAACGCTGGGCTTCTCGTAGTGCTCTCTCTTTCTGATCTCGGAGAGAACGCCGGATTTAGCACATTGTCTCTTGAATCTTCTCAAAGCACTATCCAAGGATTCATTTTCCTTAATGCGGATTTCTGCCATTTGGTCTTCCCTCCCTCCGCTTTGACGACAATTCTGTAAATACAGGTACGAAGTGTATTATACAAAACTCCACTTAAATTGTCAAGCGTTTTTTACTGCAAATCCACATTTATTTTTCCATCTTCCATAAAGCAACGGACACCATGGACTTCACGCTCATAATGATCAATCATTTCCTGCGCGATGCGGTCTTCAATTTCACGCTGAATGGTACGTTTTAAGGAACGGGCGCCAAACTTGCGGTCATAACCGCAGACAGCAAGATGATCCAAAACACCATCTTCTATCTCCAAGGAAATCGAGCGAAGGCCAAGGCTCTTACGAAGATCGCCAATCATAATATCAGCAATAGAGCGAACTGTTTCTCTCTCCAATGGATGGAAAGTAATGATTTCATCCACACGATTGATGAATTCAGGACGCAAAAACTTTAACAGCGCGCGGGTTGCGCGATCTTTTTCCAATTCCGATTCGCTTCGGTTAAATCCGGTAGCATTGGCGGTATCGGCAGTGGCGTTGGTGGTCATTACAATAACCGTGTTTTCGAAATTGATTACTCTCCCCTGCGCATCAGTTAATTTTCCGTCGTCCAACATTTGGAGCATGATATTGAGCACTTCAGGATGCGCTTTTTCAATCTCATCAAAGAGGATGACACTATAGGGCTTACGACGCACCTTCTCGGTCAGTTGACCCGCATCATCATAGCCCACATATCCCGGAGGAGCACCAATCAACTTTGAAACCGAATGTTTCTCCATATATTCGCTCATGTCCACCCGAATCAGTGCGTCCACACTATCGAAAAGTGCAATAGAAAGTTGCCGAACCAATTCTGTTTTACCCACACCGGTGGGACCGGTGAAGATAAAGGATGCAGGGCTATGGGACAGCGAAACACCGACTCTGCGGCGCTTAATGGCGCGAACAACGCTATCAATGGCTTCATCTTGCCCAACAATTCGGCTCTTTAGAGTTGCATCCAATTGATTCAGTTTTTCAAATTCCTGCTGTTTGATCTTAGAGGCGGGAATTCCGGTCCAAAGTTCCAAAACATAAGCAAGATGATCAAAAGTTAATACCGCAGGAACCGGATCCCCCAAAGCATCCAAGTCGGTCTGCAATTTCAATTTTTCGCTGTTTAAAACGGCAATTTCTTCATAAATTTCGTCTTTTTTCTCTTCTTCGGAGAGAACATTCAACCGTGCTTCAATCTCTGTCAGGCGGCGATTTTTGCAGATATATTCATTTTGCGCGACATTTTCTAAAGACGCACCGCTGCAGGCTTCATCCAAAAGATCAATTGCCTTATCCGGCAAAAAGCGGTCGGTAATATAGCGCTCTGACATCTGCGCCGCCTGCACCAGCAAGTGATCGGGTATCGTTACATTATGGTAAGATGCATACTTATCGCGGATCCCTTTTAAAATCTCAACCGTATCCGCCAGCGAAGGTTCATCAACCAAAACAGGTTGAAACCGCCGCTCTAAAGCAGCATCTTTTTCGATATATTTGCGATATTCAGCAAGGGTTGTGGCACCGATCACCTGGATCTCCCCTCTGGAAAGGGCAGGTTTTAAAATATTGGCCGCATTCATCGTCCCTTCTGCATCGCCGGTACCCACCAAATTATGGATCTCATCAATGACCAGAATGATATTCCCTAAGCCAACCACTTCATTGATCAGGTTCTTAATGCGGCTTTCAAATTGTCCGCGGAACTGCGTACCCGCCACCAATGCAGTGAGATCCAACAAATATACCTCTTTATCCATTAGTTTTGCAGGGACATTTCCCACCGCAATACGAGATGCAAGTTCCTCGGCAATGGCGGTTTTACCAACGCCGGGTTCCCCAATGAGACAGGGGTTATTTTTGGTTCTGCGGTTAAGAATACGGATCAAGCGGTTCAGTTCTACCGCTCTGCCGATTACCGGATCCAACTGACCTTTTCGCGCTTTGGCGGTGAGATTAACACCATACTGATCTAAAATCTTGCGTTTTTTCTCTTTTTTATTCTCTTTTCGATCCGAAGAGATTCCGTCAGCAGGGATCTCTCCATCAGGGTCTCCCCCTTTTCCGAAGAGTTTATTGAAAAACGGAGGCAAGGAAGGGGCAGTTTGAGAATCCAATTCATCACTCTCAACAAGCCCCATCTGCGCGCTCATTTGATCAAATTCATCAGCAAATTGTTCTAAATCCTCATCCGTCATCCCCATGCCTTTGATCATTTCATTAACCTGAGGGATTCCCATATCTTTGGCGCATTTCAAGCAATAGCCTTCATTTACAGGTTTATTGTTTCCGTCCATACGAGAAACAAAAACCACCGCCGTTCTTTTTTTACATTTGGTACAAATCATTTTATTCTCCTTTAGAGTGACGGGCGTCTTTAATCTTTATGTACATAGAAACATAATCAAAAAACGCCACTGCGCTTGAGATCAAGCAAACTACCATCAAAAGGGTAGCATAACGCATCGGTAAAACTTGCTCCTCAGTCACCATAATCACAACCACGGCGATAAAGAGCAAAACGGTAGCAATCTTTCCGCTCCATTTGGAATAGACAACATATTTATGAATATTCAAAAGGCGAAGTCCGCCCAAAATCAGCAGCAGTTCCTTGGCTGCAAACACCAAAATGATCCAAAAATGAACCCTTCCGCCGATGCAAAGGCATCCAATAGCGGAAAGTTGCATCATTTTATCCGCCACAGGATCGGCAAGCTTACCGAAATCGGTGATCTGATTCCATTTACGCGCCAGATAGCCATCCAGAACATCGGTCAGCGCCGCCAAAACAAAGAGCCCCGCGGCAACAAAGCGCCCCCATCCCTCATAGGAATAGCATACAATGAATGCAGGCACCATAAACAGCCGCAGAATGGTCAAAAAATTCGGAATGTTCATTTACTTCAGCACCTTTAAAATAGGATTATAATCATTGACCAGGCGGATCAGATAGGTGTTTTCAAGTTCATCGGTCGAGAGCAGAACATTCCCCTGCGCCAAACCATAGATCACCGCAGAGAGAATCAAAACAAATAGCAGACCCCGAAGAACACCGAAGATCATCCCACCGGTTTTATTAACGCCATCAGCAAAAGGCAGAAGGCGGAAAATTGCATCCAGCAGGCGGCTGGCAATAAAAATCAAAACAAACAGCACAATAATCAAACCGATCAAAGCGATGGCGGTACTGACCGTACTGCTCACAGGACGCACAATAGAATCAATCAACTTCTCTTTTGCTGCCAACGTATCTTCTTGGGTCTTATTGGCAGAAGCAACGATCTCTTCCACATCTACATTTAAGGTTTCCAAAAAAGTACGTAAACCCTCAGGCATTTCTTGTAATTTATCCACCACATCAATGGTTTCCATCGCCTCATCATAAGATTGACCCAATTCACTTCCGTTTACAGCGGTAAGGACGGTGTTTTGCACAGCGGGATAAATAAACTTCTCATTGATCCAATTGCCCACCGGCGCACTCAAGTTGATGGCAAGAACCACCGCCACAACGCCGCCAACCAAAGAAAAAGCCGTTTTGATCAAGCCTTTCTTATAAGCAGTAAATACCGATACCGCAAACACAGCTAAAATAATCAAATCTAATACAATTGCCATAGTATACTCCTTTTAAATTGCATCATAAATGCACTTTGTTTCACTCATTACAACAACAGTATTTCTGCCCATCAACGCAATTCCCGTTGCACGGTCCGGTTGCGCTTCCCAAAGAAGTTTGCCGTTACTGTTATAAACGCCGCATTTGCGATTTCCCATCGCCGCAATTCGTCCGTTGCTGTAATCCAACTGTGTTACATAGTAGTCCAACGCAACGGTATCCTTGACCGCCGCTTTACTATTACAAGTTACCAAAGTAGTATTTCCGTTTTCTGCCGCCGAAACTGCAAACACCGTCAGGTCATCGTCAACAGAATAACATTGAAGCACTTGATTATCCAACGCATAGCGCCCCTGCTCATTGCCTTTTTTATTCAAGGCCACCAGTCCCCAAGAGAAGAGCCCGCATATATTTCCGTTGTCTTTAATATCCAGATCAACGCAAGGTGTTTGCCCAAAGGATACGGACCACTCCATTTCTTCTTTATTCAACTTGAAATACTGGATTTCCGCAGTAATCTCCGCACCCTCGATATTCATTGCAGAAACCGCAATGGCGCTTTTGTCCGGAGATAAAGCCGCATCCAAAATATAACGGTTCAAACTGCGATAACGGTAGATCTCACGAAAAGAGGCGTCATAAACATAAACTTTAGATAAATATCCATCCCCCTCTGTCACGATTACAAAACTTCCGTCGTCGTTCATTTGAGCAGTAATGATATTATTTTCCATATTTGCCTCATACAGCACCGAAAAAGAATCTGCAATCAACAGACCGGTTCCTCCGCTGTCATAAGCCATTACATATTTGCTATTTGCAAGCAAGCAGGGATTTCGAAAGCCGAGCGGAGTATTTTGAAACTCCCCGCCGTTTTTATCGGTGATCAGCAGTTTTTCTACCGTCGCATTGGCAAATCCATCTTTATAAACAACGGTTTCTCCCGTATTGGACGTTTCAAACTGCACTTCACCTTTTTCGGCAGAGGGTGCGGAAAACCCAATATTGATCTTCGCCATCAAGCGTTTAAAATTATCACCGTTAATCTGATCCCGATTGGAAAACAAGAAGATCAGCGCCACCATTACCATCACCAGCAACAAAAGGTAACGCAAATATTTAATGGTTGATCTTGATCTCGGATCCCGACGCTCCGATTGCTCTTCGCGCTCCAAAGACTCTTCTTCCCATTCTTTACGACTCATGGGGCACCTCCTTCTCTTCATAATAAACTTTATTCAAATACAATCCATAAGGCGGCATGGTCTTTCCGCAAGCGGAGCGCTCCCCTGCTTCGATAATCTTTGGCAGATCCTCTATTTGAATTCGTCCCATGGAAACAAAAAGCAATGTACCTGCCATGATCCGAACCATATTATAAAGAAAACCGTCGCCAACCACCCGAAAAGTTACATCATTTCCGTTACGTTCCACCTTACTATAATGGATGGTACGCACCGTATCCTCGATTTTAGAACCGGTAGACATAAATGCCTTAAAATCATGGGTTCCCAAAAAAGCTTTTGCCGCCCGATCCATCAATTCAGCATCCAATCCTTTTCGCTCATGAAAAGCAAAGCCTCGCTTAAAAGGATCCGGCGCAAATCCATCATAAAACCGATAGAGGTATTCCTTTGCCACCGCATGGTAGCGAGGATGAAAATCCGGCGAAACTTCTTGGCAAGAAAGCACGCTGATCTCCTCGGGCAACACCGAATTCAATGCAAAGGGGATCCGCTTCAGTGCCATCGGACGCGGCGGATCAAAGCATAAACAATACTCCAATGCGTGAACACCGCTGTCGGTACGGCTGCAGCCGGTAACCCCGACCCGCTGACCGAAAATCTCTTCAATGGCATCCTGCATCTGCTCTTGAACGGACTTTCCGTTCTTTTGCACCTGCCAGCCAACAAAAGCAGAGCCGTTATATCGAATTTTCAGTAATAATTTTTGATTCATTCGGTTCCTTTAATAAAACATCATTAAAATTACGCCACCCATTGCCAACAGCATTGCACCAAAGGCGGTCCAATCCCGCCAGCCAAAAGAATAGACCTTATAGCGAGTACGCCCGTCACCACCATGATAACAGCGACATTCCATCGCATCCGCCAATTCTTCTGCTCTGCGGAATGCAGAGATTAAAAGGGGAATTAAAATAGGGATCAACGCCTTGGCACGACGAATAATATTCCCAGTTTCAAAATCTGCGCCCCGCGCCTTTTGAGCATTGATGATCTTATCGGTTTCATCAATAAGTGTGGGGATAAATCGAAGAGCGATCGTCATCATCATGGCCAGTTCATGAACAGGAAAATGAATTGCCTTCAGCGGACGGAAGATTCGCTCCAAAGCATCGGTCAGCATTACAGGGCTGGTCGTGTAGGTCAGATAAGAAGTGCCCATAATCAGCAGTACAATCCGCACGATCATAAACAGCGCATTTCGCACACCATCGGTCTTGATCCACGCCAACCAAGTAATATTCGGAAAGAACGATTCCCCACCGCCATACAATACATTAAAAAACGCGGTGAAAATCAAAATAAACAATAAGGGTCTTAAGCCTCGAAGCGCCACCTTAACAGAGATGCCGGAAAACAGCACCACCATCAGCATAATTGCTCCGGGGATCAAGAAACCCAAAAGGTTCGGCACCAAGAACAGAGTGACCACATATAAAAGCGTCAACAGAAGTTTCATGCGGGGATCCAGACGATGCATAAAGGATTTGCCCGGGAAATACTGCCCTAAGGTAATATCTTTAAGCATTGCCATCACCGCCTTTCTTCAAAAGACGCATCAGTTCTGCCTTTCCTTGCTCAACTGTATAGATATTGCGGGATACAGGGTATCCCTTTTCTTGAAGGGAAATGAATACGCGCGTTACCTGAGGAATATCCAGCCCCATCTTTACCAAATCATCGGCACGATCAAAAACCTCATGGACCGTGGTGTGCATGGCGCATTTCCCGCGGTTCATCACCAAAACAGATTGAGCATTGCGACTGATATCTTCCATCGAATGAGAAACCAGCAAAATGGTGCTTTTCGTTTCTTGATGATAATCACGAATCCGCCCCAGAATTTCATCGCGCCCTTTAGGATCCAATCCTGCAGCAGGTTCATCTAAAATCAACACCTTCGGCTCCAGCGCCATAACGCCCGCAATAGCAACGCGCCGTTTTTGACCGCCGGAAAGGTCGAAGGGAGATTTTTCCAATACAGATGGATCCAAACCTACAAAATCGAGGGCTTTCCCCACCCGTTTTGCAATTTCATCTTCAGGCAAACCCATATTTTGGGGACCAAAAGCAATATCTTTAAAAACCGTTTCTTCGAAAAGCTGAT
>JAZNGR010000053.1:0-9669 GCA_045576575.1 Eubacteriales bacterium | reverse complement strand
AACACAACGCCGAAGGTGTTCAGAGTAAAACTGACAATCCCCAGTCCGGCCCATAAAAAAACCCAAAAAGCCCCCCCCCGAGGGGGGTGTTTCTTTTTGGGACCGACACTCAAAATGGAACCGGTCTAAAAACCTGATTTTCTTTATTTTTTCTTTTCGTATCCATAACATTCGCCATTTAAATCAATATGCTCAATATGAGATTTGAGATCTTGCTCACACGCATCTTCAGAATAGTTTACACAATGAACACATTTCTCTGCAATGACTTTTTTGAGTTTTTCTTCATATTCCCATCTGCGAAGAATAGATACTTCAGCTTCTTTGACAAGTCGGATATTAGAGGGATTCCAATATTGCTTTTCCGTCTTTAAATCTTCTTCAATATAAAACGGAGCAACACAACCTTCCTCAATTAAAAACTCTAATTCCACAAAAGAATGATAGTTTCCGTTAAGAAATTCAACGAAGTCCTTTATGTTATTTATTCCATTGGGAAATTTACAATACTGAACATTGTTGATTAAAGCAACATTTAATTTTTTCACAAAATTACTCCTTATTTTTTATAGTGTTTATAGAAGAAACAAGCATCCTGCGAATAGAGCCGCAATCGTGCAACAATACCTTTGCAATGTCATCGTTTAAAATGTCCGCTTTAAGCATAAGTTCAAGCCAATACTCTGTTTCATAACACTCTTTGAGTGATATTTGTAATTTTGAAACAAAATCGGGTTTACTATGAGCATAATTTGCCTCACGAATATTGGCACCGATACTTGTAGATGACCTTTCAAGTTGATTAATAATAGAATAATGCCCTTTGATACTATCACACAGTTTTAAAATTTTTACAGCAAACTCCATAGATGCAACTGCAAGTTTACTTTCAGTCATAGTAACCACCTCATTTCTACCAATATCATAACATAAGCGCTTAAACAATGCAAGTAAAGTGAAATCGTGCTAACGCACGGTGAAATCAAAGGCGTTCACCTTTGGTGAAATCGAAACCTTATGGTTTCGGTGAAATTAAATCCGTCCCGTAACCCGACGAAGTCGGATTTCACCGCAAAGCGATTTCACCCATCGAAGATGGATTTATCCCGTTCGTTAGGACGGATTTAGTTGAAAAAAGTCCTTGAGATTTCTCTCAAGGACTTTTTTCTGGAGCTGATGATCAGAGTCGAACTGACGACCTCATCCTTACCAAGGATGCACTCTACCTACTGAGCTACATCAGCAAAAATGGCGACCCGGATGGGGCTCGAACCCACGACCTCTAGCGTGACAGGCTAGCGTTCTAACCAACTGAACTACCGGGCCATTTTTGATGCATTTTCTTAAAAACGCTTGTTCATTATACACGACCGTTTCGGTTTTGTAAAGAACTTTTTTCAAAATCTTTGATTTTTTTGAAAAAACGGTTGACTTTTCGCATAAGGTGTGGTAACCTATATGAGCAAAAAGAAGCAGAATAGATTGCTCTGTTCTCACCCTGCGCGCTTAGCAGCAGCGGTTTACATGGTTTAGTATCGGGAGATCCCATGCTATATTATGATTAGGAAACGAGCAAAAATTTTGCTCGTTTTTATTATTTTTTCGGAGGTGTGGAAACATTAACGCAAAAGAAGCAAAAGGATTGAGTATTAATGAAGCAATCCGCGAAAAGGAAATCCGGGTTGTGGATTCCGACGGTAGCCAATTAGGGATCATGTCCCCCGCCGATGCGATGAAGATCGCTGAGGGCAAGGGCTTGGATCTGGTGATGATCGCTCCTAAAGCGCAGCCCCCCGTATGCAAGATTATTGATTTCGGTAAGTATTGCTACGAGCAGGCAAAGAAAGAAAAGGAAGCGAAGAAAAACCAAAACATTGTTACGGTGAAGGAAATCCAGCTAACTTTAAAGATCGACACCCATGACATTCAAACCAAAGCCAACAACGCCAACAAGTTCTTAAAGAACGGCGATAAGGTTAAGGTTGTTGTGAAATTCAAGGGTCGCGAGATGGCTCATACTGAGCTGGGATACGACATTGCAGAGCGTTTTTGTTCTCTGACCGAAGAATACGGCATGATCGAAAAGCCTGCCAAATTGGAAGGCCGCAATATGATCATGGTGTTAGCGCCAAAGAAAGAAAAAAAATAAGGGAG
This sequence comes from Eubacteriales bacterium, assembly GCA_045576575.1. Taxonomy (GTDB): domain Bacteria; phylum Bacillota; class Clostridia; order Oscillospirales; family QAKW01; genus QAKW01. The sequence continues at coordinate 7,515 of JAZNGR010000053.1, read as the reverse complement.
GCAATATTATGGCTAAGGTAAAGACCCATAGCGGTGCAAAAAAGCGTTTTAAGATCACTAAAGGTGGAAAGATCAAGAGAAGCCATGCTTTCAGATCTCACATTCTGAACAAGAAGACCACCAAGCGTAAAAGAGGATTGCGCAAAGAGGCTTATGTTGACGAGACCAATGTAGCTTCTTTGAAGAAGCTGATCCCCTACAAATAATCTAAAATAACGGAGGCTGAAATAAATGGCTAGAATTAAAGGTGCGGTTACTACCCGCAAAAGAAGAAAGAAGATTTTAAAGCTTGCGAAAGGCTTCTATGGCGCTAAGAGCAAGCAGTTCAGAACTGCTAACCAGGCAGTAATGCGTTCTTTGACCAACGCTTACATCGGCAGAAAGCAGAAGAAGAGAGATTTCCGTGCACTCTGGATCACCAGAATCTCCGCTGCTTGCCGCATGAACGATATCAACTATTCTCAGTTCATGCACGGTCTGAAGCTGGCTAAGATCACCCTGAACAGAAAGATGCTGGCTGAGATCGCCGTTTCCGATCCCGCCGCTTTCACCGGGCTGGTTGCAACTGCTAAGAAACAGCTGGATAAATAAGCTATCAAACAGAGCAGAATTTTCTGCTCTGTTTCTTTTTTTATAAAAGGTATTGATTTTTAGGCGGATATATTATAATATTAAACAGACCCTTTGTACTATATAATGTAGGATTTTAAAAAGGAGGTGCCGGTAAAATGAAGAAAGCAGGAATCTCACTCCGTCTTTATTTCTCTCAAAACCCAATGATTTCCTTTATTCTCTCGTTTGTAATCATTGTGTTGATCGGCTCCTTTTTGCTGATGCTTCCCATCTCAAATAAAACGGGCGAATGGCTCCCGCCCCTCCCCGCTCTTTTCACCGCCACCAGCGCCACCTGCGTGACGGGGCTGACCGTTGGAGATCCTTTTACTATGTTTACCCTCTTCGGACAACTTGTTATCATCCTGCTGATCCAGATCGGCGGTTTAAGTTTTGTGAGCCTTGCCGCCTTAATGATGATGACACTGCGCAAAGCCATCTCCTTCAGCGAACGGATGATGGTCTCTTCCGCTTTGGGGCTTTCCGGAGGAGGCGGCGCACTGAAGCTGGTGCGCCTTGCGGTAAAAGGAACATTTCTGATCGAAGGGATCGGAGCGTTGCTCCTAAGTTTCTATTTCATCCCGCAATACGGATTTTTCAGAGGTCTTTGGATTTCCGTCTTTTTAGCAATCTCTTCTTTTTGCAATGCCGGCTTTGATATTCTGGGCAACGGCAACAGCCTTACGGCACTGCAGAGCAACCCCTATGTATTACTTCTTCTGATGCTGCTGACAATCATCGGCGGTCTTGGATTTTTAGTCTGGCGGGATCTTTTGGAAAAGAAAGCCCTTCGTAAGCTCTCGGTCTACAGCAAGATCGTGCTTGGGATGACCGGTGCATTGCTTCTTTTCGGCACTCTCTTTTATCTTTTGGCTGAGTGGAGCAATCCCGAAACGCTTGGAAATATGAGCATTGGTCAAAAGATACTCAACGCCTTCTTCACCTCCGGCACAATGCGAACCGTAGGCTTTGCTACCTTTGACATGGCGGGACTGACCGAAAGTTCCAAGGTTGTATCGGCAATACTGATGCTGATCGGCGGATCCTCCGGTTCTACGGCGGGCGGTATCAAAACCGGAACGGTTTTTGTTATTCTGATCACAGCCTTACAGGTTGCCGTAGGAAGAAATAAAATTCAATTTAAAAACAGAACGCTCGGGCAAAAAGATATTCACCGCGCCTTTTCCCTATTCTTTATCGCTTGCTCGATCATCGGAATCAGCACCATCCTCCTCTCCCTTATTGAGCAGCATATTCCTTTATTGGATCTATTGTTTACCGGCGTTTCCGCGTTTGCGACAGTAGGAGTAGCATCCTGTAATGTTGCTGCGTTATCAAGTTTTTCCCAATTGCTGATGATCCTCTTAATGTTTATGGGAAGGGTGGGAATTCTTTCCATTACCTTAAGCATTATGGTTCGCCTAAATCGGGCAAAGGATAAGATCTCTTATCCGAATGTCAATATTATGATTGGTTAGGAGATAACAATGAAAAAAAAGACTTTTGCAGTAATCGGTTTAGACCGATTTGGATATCATCTTGCTGTTCAGCTTCAAAAACTGGGGCACGAGGTCATCGGTTTGGATGCCGATGCTGAAAAGGTAAGAAAGGTTGCCGACATTATTACCCATGCCGCCATCGGCGATCCTACCGATGAAGAGGTACTGCGTACTATAGGCGTGCGCAATGCAGATGTCGCCATTGTTGCGCTGACAGAAAATATTCAATCGGGCGTTTTGGTAACGCTGATGCTCAAGGAAATGGGCATGGAAAATGTGATCGCCGAATGTACCAGCGAGATCCATGGCAGAATTCTGGAAAAGGTCGGTGCAGACCGCCTGATCTTCCCGGAGCGGGACATGGGCGAGCGATTGGCCAAAAGCCTTGGCGAGACCAATATTGTGGACTACATCGATCTTTCCGATGAATATTCCATTATGGAAATCCATACGCCGAAAACATGGGCCGGAAAAAGCCTGATCGAACTGAATGTACGGGCAAAGTATAATATCACAGTCATCGCTTGCCGCGATGCCCAGGGAAATATCAACCTTTCCCCTGCCCCCGATGCACCCCTGGAGGCAAACGGGGCCTTGATCGTTATCGGCCCTGATGCCAATATTGAAAGACTGGCAAAATAATGGAACAGATCACAAGTGTGAAAAATGAATATATCAAGGAGCTTTGCAAACTGAATACTGCCGCAGGACGCAGAGAAAGCGGTCTCTTTTTGATCGAAGGACCCAAACTCTGCCAAGAGGCGGTAAAGAGCGGCTGGACCATTGAGAGAAGCCTTGCGATTGAAAAAGAGATTCAAAACCCCGTTTTAAAAGGATTAGATCCTATTCTGATCTCGGGGGCTGTTGCAAAAAAACTCAGCGGCATGGATACCGCCCCCGGCATCTTCATGGTGGTGCGGCAGCAGAATCGTCCGGTTGCCGATGCGCCTTTTATTTTAGCGCTGGATCGCCTTGCTGATCCCGGAAATCTGGGCGCTGTTTTGCGTTCAGCAGAAGCCTTTGGCGTAAAGCAGGTCTTTTTAAGCGAAGGATCGGTGGATCTTTATTCCCTCAAGGTTTTGCGGGGTGCTATGGGCAGTGCATTTCGGGTACCGGTGCAAAAAGGCAATCTTTGCGCCTTTTTAAGTCAAAAGCGCAAAGAGGGCTATCAAATCTTAGGCGCGGGACTTGACCGCAATTACCAGCTTTTAGACAAAGTATCTTTCAAAGAGCCTACCGTTATGGTTATCGGAAATGAATCGAATGGTCTATCTCAAGAAACCATCGAACTTTGCGATAAAGGCGTTTTCATTCCCATGAAAGGGCAAAATGAGTCATTAAACGCCGCAGTCGCCGCATCCATTATTTTATGGGAGCAATCGAAATGGAATTAAATCATCATCTTCTTTGGCTTTGGGCCAAGGAGTGTTTGCATTATAACAATAAAAAATTGCTTCAAGTGGTGGAATTCTTCGGCTCCATTGAGGAATTCTATCATTGCGAAGATGTTTCTCTTTGTAAATTACTGACAGAAAAAGAGTGCAAACTCTTAAACAAAAAGGATCTGCGCTCCGCTTGGGAGACTTACGGACTCTGTGAAGAGCATCAAATCGGGATCCTTACCTTAGAAGATTCCAATTATCCCGCTCTCTTAAGAGAGATCATCAATCCCCCTTGCCCACTGTTCTTTAAAGGGCATCTACTCTCCTGTCTTGAGGCCCCGCTCTTAACAGTGGTTGGCAGCCGGAAATACAATGGCTACGGGGAAGAGAAAACAAAAGAATTTGTAACTGCTTTGGGCTGCTGTGGTTTTACCATTGTGACCGGTCTTGCAGACGGCATCGACACATTCGCTTGCGAAGCGGCGCTTCAAAATGATACGCCGATCATTGCGGTTCTTCCCTTTGGAATTCTTTCCAGCAAAGGGCATTTGACCCGTCATTTCAATGAGATTTTAGCCAAAGGCGCGCTGGTTAGCGAGGTTTTTCCTCAAAGTGGCTCTCATCGGTTTTCCTATCATGAACGAAATCGCATATTAAGCGGTCTGTCTCATGGCACATTGGTGGTGCAAGCGCCCGAAAGAAGCGGTGCGCTGATGACTGCCCATTATGCCTTGGAGCAAAATCGTGATCTATTCGCGGTCATGGCAAATGCCGATGCTTTTTCGGCAGGCTCCAACCAATTAATCAAAGAAGGATGTTATCCGGTAACGGATCATACCGATATATTACAGCACTATCTCCCCCGCTTCGGCGAATTTCTGCAAGAATGGACTGTCTCTGCCGAAAAGGTCTTTTCTTTGCAAGATGAACTGCAGGCAGAAAAACTAAAAGATTTCAAAAAGAAACAGATGAAAACCCTGACCCCTGCAGAGCAAGCAGTCTTTACCTTACTGGATACCGAAGAGCGCACCACCGATTATTTGATGGAACACGCAGGATTACCTGTGAATGAGGTGATTCAATGCCTGACCGCTTTAGAGTTTCGTGGGCTGATCGTATCCTGCCCCGGCAGTAAATTTAAAGTAATCCTATAAGAGAGGTTTCCCAATATGTCAAACTTATTTATCGTTGAGTCTCCCGCCAAAGCCAAGACCATTGAAAAATATCTTGGTAAGAAATTCAAGGTCATGGCGTCGATGGGTCATATCCGCGATCTGCCCAAAAGCGATTTCGGTATTGATGTGGAGCACGATTTTGCCCCTAAATACATCTCTATCCGCGGCAAAAGCGAACTGATCCGCACCTTGAAAAAGGAAGCCCAAAAGGCAGACACGGTCTATCTCGCTACCGACCCGGATCGCGAAGGCGAAGCCATTTCCTGGCATCTGGCCACCCTTTTGGATCTGGAACCCGGTAAAGGAAAACGGGTTGTTTTCAACGAGATCACCAAAGGGGCCTTAAAAAACGCAGTTGCCAATCCTACCGAGATCAATATGAATCTAGTGGATGCGCAACAAGCGCGGCGGGTATTGGACCGTATTGTGGGCTATAAACTCAGCCCCTTCCTTTGGAGAAAGGTTAAAAAAGGTCTTTCTGCAGGTCGCGTGCAATCGGTTGCCACCGCAATGATTGTGGACCGTGAAGAAGAGATCAAAGCCTTTGTTCCAAAGGAGTATTGGAACCTGACCGCTGTATTTAATTCCAAGACCGATACCATCGAAGCGAAATTTCACGGCACCGCCAAGCGCGCCAAGGAAATCCGAAACGAAGAAGAAGCTATTAAACTTTATAATGAGATTAAAGACAGTCAATTCACCGTTACCGACGTGAAGCATGCGGAGAAGAAAAAATCCCCCGCTCCCCCCTTTACTACCTCGACCCTTCAGCAGGAAGCATCCAGACGGTGCAATTTCCAAGCTAAACGCACCATGAAGGCCGCCCAGGAACTTTATGAAGGTGTCAACATCAAGGGCATTGGCTTGGTCGGTCTGATCACCTATATGAGAACGGACTCCTTGCGGATCTCCGATGAGGCCGCTGTTGCAGCCAAGGAACATATCATTGCTAATTTTGGCGCGGAATACTACCCCGCTTCCCGCCGCTACTTCAAAACCAAGAAGAGCGCGCAGGATGCCCATGAAGCCATCCGCCCCACCAACATTGCCATCACTCCCGAACAGGCCAAACTGACCTGTACTCCCGATCAATATCGCATCTATAAACTGATCTATGAGCGCTTCCTTGCCAGCCAAATGGCTGAGGCGGTCTATGATACCCTTGCAGTAGAGATCGGAGACGGAAAATATGTATTTAAAGCCACCTGTCAGTCTGTAAAGTTCAAAGGCTTTACAGCGATTTATAAAGAAACCGAGGACAAAGAGAAGAATTCCCGCCGCTTATATCGCGTGGAGCAGGGCGATTCCATGACCCTTTCCTCCCTGGAAAAGGAGCAGAATTTCACCCAGCCTCCCGCCCGCTATACCGAAGCCTCGCTCATCAAGGCTTTGGAAGAAAATGAAATCGGCAGACCTTCGACCTTTGTACCCATCATTACCACCATTCTCGCTCGCGAATATGTGGAACGTGACGGCAAGGTTTTAAAACCCACCATTTTGGGTGAAGTGACCACCAAGTTGATGAAGGAGCATTTTGCATCCATTGTGGACTATGATTTTACCGCCCATCTGGAAAAAGAGCTGGATAAAGTAGAAGAAGGCTCTGCCGAATGGCAGGCGCTGGTCAGCGAGTATTACGACACCTTTATGAAGATGCTGGATACCGCAGAAAAAAGCCTGACCGAACGGGTAAAGGTCCCCGACGAAGTAACCGAAGAGGTTTGCCCTAATTGCGGTAAAAACTTAGTAATCAAAAGCGGGCGATTCGGCAAGTTCCTCGCCTGCCCCGGATATCCCGAATGTCGCTTCACTAAGACCATCGTGATTGATACGCAGGTCCCCTGCCCCAAATGCGGAGGCAAGATCCTCAAAAAGAGATCCAAGGCCGGAAAGACCTATTACGGCTGTGAGCACAATCCATCCTGCGACTTTATGACCTGGGATGAGCCCTTGACCAAGAAATGCGAGAAATGCGGCTCTCCCCTCTTCAAGCGCACCGGTCGCAACCGCGGCACTTATTGCTCCAATCCCGATTGCGGAAAGCAGGAGAAGAGCGATGAATAAGACCGCAACTGTGATCGGCGCAGGGCTGGCGGGCTGTGAGGCCGCTTATCAGCTGGCCAAACGCGGGATTCCCGTCACCCTTTATGAAATGAAGCCCAAGCAATACACCCCCGCCCATCATCATCCCGATTTTGCAGAATTGGTTTGCTCCAATTCCCTAAGAGGCGCCAATCTGACCAATGCCGTCGGATTATTGAAAGAAGAGATGCGGCGGCTGGGCTCGGTGATCTTGGATGCCGCCGATGCCAATGCAGTACCTGCCGGCGGTGCGCTGGCGGTGGATCGGGAGGCTTTTTCGGCAGCGGTGACCAAGGTCATTAAAGAACATCCGTTGATCACCGTCATTGAAGAAGAAATCACCGAGATTCCCGAGGGCGAAAACATTATTATTGCAACGGGGCCACTGACTGCGGAGCCCCTTTCTCAAGCCATTCGCGATTATTTCGGCAAGGATTATCTTTCCTTTTTCGATGCAGCAGCGCCCATTGTGACCTTTGAAAGCATTGATATGGACAAGGCGTTTTTTGCCTCCCGTTATAATAAAGGGACACCAGACTACATCAATTGTCCCATGACCAAGGAAGAATATCTTGCTTTCTATGAGGCTCTCAAATCTGCCGAATGTGCAGAACTCCACGACTTTGATCATCAAGTCTTTGAGGGTTGTATGCCCATCGAAGAGATGGCGCGGCGGGGCGAGGATACCATGCGCTACGGTCCCTTAAAGCCGGTTGGCTTAGTGGACGACCGCACCGGCAAAAAATCCTATGGGGTGGTTCAACT
>JAZNGR010000052.1:0-2203 GCA_045576575.1 Eubacteriales bacterium | reverse complement strand
ACCCCGGCGAAACGAACAAGGCACCGGAAGAAAAGCCCCCTGTGGATGAAAAGGATAAATGCTCTCTGTGCGGTTTCTGCTCCGTCCCCCTCGGGTTGTGTATCTTCATTTGGATCGCTATTGCAGTGGTTGTTATTCTTGTGATCGTGATCCTTATCGTGATTGCGACCAAAAAGAAGAAATGCCCCAACTGCAAGGCCAAATGCAAAAAGAACGACAAATGCTGCCCCAACTGCGGTCAGCGACTGAAATGAAAAGATTAAAATAAAAGAAAGTGAGGAACTATTATGGCATTTTGTAGAAATTGTGGAACGAGAGTAGATGAGGGAGTAAAGTTCTGTCCCGCCTGTGGAACCCAAATGGAGGCAGCTTCCCCGGAGCAGCAGGCTCAAACACGGCAAGCTCCTCCTGCAGGAAATCAGAATGATTTTCAGGCAAAATTTGCAAATCTGAACAACACCGCCGATACCACTGCGGAGTTCGATCAGGCTGACATTACCAACAATAAGGCAATGGGCATCCTTGCCTACCTCGGCCCGCTGGTGTTTATCCCGATGTTTGCGGCGAAGGGATCTAAGTTCGCCCGCTTCCACGCCAATCAGGGCTTGACTCTGTTTATCGCCTGCGTTGCGTGGAGCATCGTTTACAGCATCCTTAACTGGATCATCCTTGCCATCTCCTGGAGATTGTACTTTATCAGCAGCATCATCGGCCTGTGCTCCTTGGTGTTCCTGGTACTCGCCGTCCTCGGCATCGTCAATGCCGCCAACGGACGCGCAAAAGAGCTTCCCGTGATCGGCAAGTTCAAGTTCTTGAAGTAAGACATAACGACATATCACCCACACGGGCGGTGACGGTAAAAACGAGCCGCCACCGCCCGTGTGCTTGTGGGTTATAAAATCCGTAAGAAGGAGGTTAACGAAGTGAAGAAAAAACTACTGATTATTATTCCGTGCGTTGTTCTGCTGATCGCAGCCGCTGTATGCGGAGTTTTATGGTTCTTGAACAACGATAACGTAAACCCAAGCGGATCAGCGGAAATGCACGAACAGTTTTTGACTGCAATGGACGATATGTGCTTATCGGGAGATACGCTTAAGGAGCAAGGTCTGTCCTTGCAGGCAGAAAGCTACTATGCGTTTGCGGGCTGCTCTGTTTCCTCTCTGCGTTATGCGGTGGAGAACATTCTGTGGCTCAAGGGCGAAGGAAGTGATTTGGCCTCTTTTACTGCGGATAGTCCGTATGCCGGATGGGATGAGATCGCTTCGATCTGTTACGCTTCGCCGTATCCGTATTATTTTGAGGGCTTGGTCTTCCACGTACAGGCAAAGAATGACGAGGCGAAGGAATGCTACACAAACGCGCTGTACAATCCAGCATATCCCGAGGACGGCGTAAATTTTTATTATCTTAAAGAAATGAGCGTGGATGAGCTTTACAAGCTGCGCGATACGCTCCGCGCAAAGGAAACCGAAATATACGCAAAGTATGCCCCGACCTTGATCGAGGCAGAGCGTGATCCCTATTTCTTTGAAACAAGCTATCTGAGAGCAAAGAGCGCAAAGGCAATGGAAAGCGGAGATTACGCCGCAGCTTCCACCTATGCGAAAATTGCGGTAGCCAACGATCCGTTGGATTCCGAGAATTTCAAAAATGCCGTGCTTTGCTGTATCGCTTCCGACGAGCTGAAGGAGGCAGGCAGATATCTTGATTGGGGCTTGGTTATCGCCCCCGAGGATGAAGGGCTGAATAGCCTGTATCAAATATTTTCACAGTTGGGAGGTGGTGAAGGATGAAGAAACGATTACTTGCCGTCTTGTGCGCCGTGATGCTGCTCAGCACGGTGTTTCCTATCAGTGCCTCGGCTGCCGGAAGTATCGAGGGCGTGGACTATGACCGAATCAAAGGTACGGCGGGTGGCAAAGAGGTCATTTTGACACTTGGCGATCTGCAATTCCACGGCGAGTTGACCAACGGCTCTTTGAACGACGAAGAACGAGATAAGATCATCCGTCAGGCAATGAACGATATGAAGACCACAAGCGGTATGCTGATCAACGCCGAATCCTTAATCGACAAAGCACAGAACGTTCAAGGCTTCGGCACGGGCGACGTGATCAACGCCGCCGCAAAATTGGTAGGTGTTTCCGATCTTCTCGAAATTTACAACTACTTTATGGGTTCGGGAAAAGATCCCGAAAAG
>JAZNGR010000051.1:0-15057 GCA_045576575.1 Eubacteriales bacterium | reverse complement strand
ATATTAAGAAGATGCGTCAATCCAAGGTTCCAATGCTTCGCCGCAGTATGGGAGTTGTATTTCAGGATTTCCGCTTAATTGAGAATTTGACTGTTTTTGATAATGTTGCCTTTGCAATGCGCGCGATCGGGTGTTCCCAACGAACGATTCGTCGACGGGTTCCGTATGTTCTAGGGGTCGTCGGTTTGGGGCATAAAGCAAAAAACTATCCCAATGAACTCTCCGGCGGGGAACAGCAAAGAGTTGCGATGGCGCGTGCCTTGGTGAATAATCCCAAACTGATCATCGCGGATGAGCCGACGGGAAATGTGGATCCCGAGATGGCGCGAGAGATCATGGAACTTTTAAATCAAATTAACCAAACCGGCACAACGGTCATTGTTGTTACCCATGATAATACCCTTGTCAACGAGTTTAATAAACGCGTTATTCATATTGAAAAAGGGCGCGTTGTTAGCGACCAAGTTGGCGGGTATTACGCCGAGAGCAAGTAGGGAGGGGTTATTATGTACTTTTTGCAATCTGCTTTTAAAAGTATTCGAAAAAACTATTTAATGACCTTTGCTTCCATCTTTGTTTTAGTTGCATGTATGCTCATCATCGGCTCTGCCTATTTATGCTCCGCTAACATTGGTGCTTTAATGAACGATCTGGGCGAAAATAACGAAATTGTTGCCTATGTGGATGAAGAATTGGATGAGAGTCTTCTCTCGGATCTTCAGGATCAATTGGAATCCATTGAGTTTGTGGATTCGGTGACATTTGTTAATAAAGATAAAGCGCTGGAGGAATATCAAGATCAATTTGGCGAAGATGGTGCCTACCTTTCCTGGTTTTATGGGGACGATAATCCTTTGCGGGATGAATTTCGGATCCATGTAGAAGAGCAGCATTTAAATGAATTTGAAGCAATTTCCGATGAGATTGCTTCAGTTAAGGGCATTGCCAATATTTCTGATTCTCAGGATGTAGTTAATATGTTGCTCTCTTTGCAGAAGGTAATGGACATCTTGGGTTTCTGGATTATGCTTCTTTTGGCGTTAGTTTCTTGGTTTATTGTATATAACACTATTAAATTGGCAATGTATAACCGCCGCCACGAGATCAATATTATGAAATATGTTGGCGCAACCAATGCGTTTATCCGCACCCCTTTTGTTTTAGAGGGAATAATCATTGGCCTTTGTGCAGCAGCCATTTCCTTTGCGGTGCAATGGATCATTTATGTGTATTTATTGCAACCTTTAGTTGCAGATCTCCAGTTTGTTACCACTCTGCCGTTCGCTACCCTTTCACCGGTGATTATCGCTTATTTTGGCGGAATTGGTCTTTTGGTTGGTTTGATCGGCAGTGCATTTTCCATTAATAAGTATTTAAAGGTTTAGGTGAATTTATGAGAAGATGGCGATCGGTTATTGCCTTATTGATTGTGATTCTGCTGATTCTCGGTATGCTCACCACCATTGTTTTCGGTTTTAAAACTTATGGCGCCTCAGACGTTTCTGATATGCAGGGCGAATTAGATGCGCTTATTGAAAAAAGAGAAAAACTGGAAAAAGAATTGGCTTCCATATCCAATAAGAAAGATGCTGCTTTGGAGCAAAAAGAGATCATTGACCAGCAGATCATGGATTTGAATAGCGAAGCAGAACTTTTGGAAGATATGGTGGATACCTTATCAAATGAATTAGAAGATAGTCAGGCGGCATTGGAAGCTGCCGAGGAAGTTCTGGACGAGAATACAGAACTTGCAAAAGCTCGGATTCGAGCTATGTATGAATTGGGAAGTACGTCTTATCTAAATATTCTTCTAGGATCCGAATCTTTACACGATTTTATTACACGCTTTGAGTTGGTTAAGCAAATGGCGGCTTATGATCAGCAGGTCATTGAGAATCTTAAGACGACGAAAGCGACCATTGAAGAAGAGACCAAGGCAATTGAAGAGAAGAAAAACGCCCAAGAAAGTGCCTTAGAAACGTTGGAAGACAATGTTTCTACATTAAAAAAGAAACAATCCCAAAGTGAAGCCTTGATTGACTCCTTTGATGAAAAAACCGCCGAAAATATTAAGGCCATTCAAGCAGCAGAAGCGGCCGAAGCTGAACTTCAGGAAGAGATCAGACGTGCCCTTGCAAATAGTTCGAATGAGTCTTTTGTGGGTGGACAATTCCTTTGGCCTGTACAGGGATACTACACCATTACCAGTCCCTTTGGCTATCGAACGCACCCCACGACCGGTGTCTATAAACTGCACACCGGTGTGGATATTGCCGGCAGTAGAATCAGCGGAAAGCCGATTCTTGCGGCAAATAGCGGAACGGTGATCAAGGCGGGATACAACCGTGGTTACGGCAACTATGTTGTGATTGATCATGGCGGTGGTTATAGTACACTTTACGGGCACGCGAGCAAATTGGCGGTTTCCGCCGGGCAATCTGTGTCGCGCGGGGACACCATTGCTTTTGTTGGTACGACCGGTTATTCCACCGGCTATCACTTGCATTTTGAGATCATTGAAAACGGGGAGTATAAGAATCCGCTTTCATATTATGACATTAACTTTAATTTTGCTTAATAGGCAGGTGTTTATATGAAGAGAAAGGTTGAACTTGGTACGGTTTTGTTCTTTATTGTAGCAACCGTTCTGGTTACCTGTATTGCAACCTATATGTATATGGCGCATATGGTTGAACGTACAACCGGCAAAAGTGAGATGTTTGAAAAACTGACTCGTGTTTATCAAGTTGTAAACAATCGGTATGTCGGCAATTACGATGAGGATGCCTCGATGGATTCCTTGTTGACCGGATATATTGACGGTGTAGATAAATACGGGGTATATCTCAATAAATCCTCTTATATGGAGTTCAAAAACTCTTTAGATGGGAAGACTTCCGGTATCGGTATTGCAGTCAAATATATTGCATCCACCGGCTATCTGAAAATCACCCGCGTTCGTGCAGCATCTCCTGCAGAGTCTGCCGGATTAAAGGCCGGTGATGTTATCAGCAAAATTGACGGAAACGATGTATCTCAAATGAGCTATACCGACGCCACTAATCGCCTGAAAGCGAATGTCGGAACGGAATTGAAACTGACGATTTTACGGGATGATCAGTCGATTCCTGTCTCTGTTTCGGTTCAGAAATATACGGAAGCGACTGTTACCTATCGGTTGATGGTTTCCAATGTAGGCTATATTGCCATCAGTGCCTTTGATACCAATACTGTTGCTGACTTTACCGCCGCCTATGAGGAACTCGCGAGTAAAGGTGCAACGAAGTTTATTTTTGATGTGCGCAACAATACCGGCGGCGCGCTGACTGCTGTGACCGGAGTGTTGGATTATTTATTACCGGAAGGTACTTTGTGTACCGTTCGGGACAAAAAAGGTGATGAAGAAGTATATTCTTCGGGAGCGGAATGTAAGGCCGGGGAATTTGTTGTCTTAATCAACGGTGAAACCTATAGTGGCGGTGAGTTATTTGCCGCAGCGTTTCGAGATTTTGAATACGGAACATTAATTGGATCAACAACATTCGGGAAAGGAATGGCACAAGATGTGATCCCCTTAGGAGATGAAACTGCGGTTTATCTCTCAACGCATCTCTATTATCCGCCTAATGCTATCAATTTTGATGGCATTGGCGTTTCGCCTGATTTAGAAGTATTGCTTACTGCAGATCAACAGGATCGGTTTTATGAACTGACATATTTAGAGGATCCTCAATTGCAAGCAGCAATGGTTCAACTTGGGGCAGCATAAAAATATAAAAGCGGAGTCTCATGACTCCGCTTTTTCTTTTGTTTTGATGAGTTTTTTCCAAGGAACAACATAGGCGATCAAATACATTGGAATTGCCAGTCCAATAGCTCCAAACAGATCTAAAATGGAATGTTGCTTAACATAAACAGTGGATAAGCAGATGGAAATGGTCAGTAAAGTAACAAATGCGATAACCCAGGGATGCTTTTTGCACCATTTGTTTTTCCATAGAGCAATGTTCATGCCAATGGAATTAAAACAGTGGATGCTTGGAAATACGTCATGGGGAGTATCGCCTTGTTGCAGGTGCCGAATGGCTTCAATCAAAAGATTATTTCGCCCCAAAGTTTCATAATCAACACGTAGGGTTTGATAGTTTGGAAACAACGTATAAATAATCAAACAAATCGTCATTCCGGTATAAAGGAAGGCACACATTCGAATAAAATCTTCTCGATTATTAAACAGTAGAAAAACATACCCAATGGCAATATAGGCAAACCATAAAAAGTAGGGGATAACAAACCATTCATTAAATGGAATCAGATCATCCAAGCTGCAATAGATCTCGGTAATATTGGGGCGAGTAGGGGTAAATTCATTTAGCCACATAAACCAAGGGAGATAAAATGCGAAGTAAATCACTAAAATCGCATGAGGATAATCTGTTTTGAGTTTCCGAAGCAGTTTTAACATAAATCACCTTAGTTAAACTTATAAATTTTTTGAATCACACGATAACCGGCAACGGTGACTTTGCGGACAAGTTTATTCTTATAAGCAAAAAAGCCGGCTAAAGAACGATAGCGGATATGCGAATAATGCTGAGGAAACTCTCTTTTCAGATCTTCCCAATAGTGCATCAATTTACGAATAGACTCTTCTGTAGCGTCTATGGTTAAAAGAGAGGCAGCAATCAGCACCATAATACTGGCGTAATTGATCATATACCGATAAAGTTTTGGCTCTTTCTTGCGGATGGCAAGTAAATCATGTTTTTGTAAAAGCAATTTGGAGACCAGAATCTGCTGATCGACTCGTTTAATCATATTGGCTTCATTAACCGATTGATCGGCGCGGCCAATGAAATAACGGTAAAAATCCACATCTGAATAGTAAATACTCTTCACTAAAGGCAGGGGAGAATAAAGAAAGATGTTGTCAACATAGAAGGTGTGCAGCGGGATCTGAAGATCCGATTGACGCACAATATCAGTGCGGAAAAATACTGCGTGCATAATCATGTAGCGTGAAATATCAAACGGTCCGCATTCCGACCATGTGAATTTACGATGGCGAGGAAGAATACCGCGATAGTGAACGGTATGATTTCTTCGTTGTTCATGCTCATACACATAGTTACATACGATCAAATCCAAGAGATCGTCTTCCTTTTGAAATTTCTCAATGATTTCGATGATTTTTTGCAGAGCATCGGGATCTGCCCAATCATCGGAATCAACGATCTTATAGTAAAGTCCTTCTGCTTCCTTGAGTCCTGCAATAATGCCGGAGCCGTGACCGCCGTTTTCTTTATGTACGACCTTAATAATATCGGGGTGTTTTTCTTTATATTCATCAGCAATCGCGCCGGTGCGATCAGTGGAACCGTCATTAACCAGGATGATCTCCACTTTATTACCGGCAGTAAGAAGGGAATCTACACAACGGTGCATATAGCTTTCGCTGTTATAACACGGAACAGCGAATGATATCAGTTTCATACAAATTCTCCTTATAAATTTGGACTTCATTTGCCTTTGTAATCTTATCATAAGTGTGCTATAAAATCAAGTTTTCCCGAACAGATCATAGATTAATTTTTCCTTAAGGTGTTCTGTTGCGGAAAAGTCGGTACCAAACGCGTATTCACGCTCGATCTCCATGTGTAGATTTCGCGCAGAATTTAAGGTCTCACAGGCAAGGTCGAGCAATTCTTTTAGCAGACGTTTGATAAACGAGAGTTTATTCTTATGTTCATCTAAAAATGCTTTATCAATATAGTTTTGTATTACGATTTTTCTTGTGATGCATTCTTCGGTCAAGTCGATGGGGAAGAGACCGTCTTTTGTAACGATAGATAGGTTTGCTTCCGGCACAATAATATGATGAATCGTTTCCTTGCCAAGAAGCGGATGGGCGCCAATAATATGATTCACGCCGTTTTCGGTTAGTTTTTGATGCAAATATTTCAAAAGAATGTGGGCGCAGATCCAGCGATCCTCCAAGAGAATGATCCGTTCGCCTAATTGCATCATCGTTTCAGTAAGAGTTAACATTCCGTTCGGCGAGATGGCAGAAAGGAAACGATGGGATACAGTTGCCTTATGGGGACGCTTTTCCCAAAGTGCATATTGTTTCAAAATGCGATCTCCGATGTTAAATAGTCGATCGCAATCAAGATGCCGCATTAGGGGGTAAAATACCCCATCAAATATCTTTTTTGCGCCATGCAATATATTATAGCAACTTTTATAGATTGCGCTTTTTTGGTCGCTTAATTCAATGATTTTTTCTTTATTCATTTTTTGTGGATTCCAGCCCTCGCCGAGATCAATAAGATTGCCCCCGACTCCCGCATATTTCGGCTCAAAACTATGGGGTGCAGTTGCATCGAAAACAACAGCGTTTTGATCCGGCAAAACGACGGCGTCTAAACTCGACGGATCTCCGGAACAGTAGATTAATTCGGCATTTTTTGCCATATTTGCCAGTCGCTTGAGTAAAGTACTTTTGCCGCTTCCCGGTCCGCCTTTTATGTAATAAATTCGCTGATTTTCTTCGTCAGTCAGCATGGGAAAAAAAGAGACAAATCCTTCGCCGCTGTTGGCTGCACAGAAGGTTCTAATATGCATAAAATCACCTCGGATTATCTTATGACTTTTCTACGATTTGGTTCGCATAAGAAACAAAAAAGATGGAGATAATTGGAGTGAAATATTATGCAGGAGGCCGTTATGCAGAACCGAGTTGTGATCAGCGGGGTTGACACCTCAAAACTACCGATTTTATCCAATGAAGAGAAAAACGAATTATTACGACGGATCAAGGCGGGAGACCAGAAAGCAAAAGATAAATTTGTAGAAGGAAATCTTCGTCTGGTTTTATCCATTGTTCAACGTTTTGCCGGGCGAGATGAATGTATGGATGATTTATTTCAAGTGGGATGCATTGGGTTGATTAAGAGTATTGATAATTTTGATTTGAGTTTGGGTTTACGCTTCAGTACCTACGGAGTTCCAATGATTTTAGGTGAGATTCGACGTTATCTGAGAGATAATAATATGGTGCGTGTCTCTCGCGCTACGCGTGACCTTGCTTATCGTGCACTGTCTGCAAAAGAACGACTATCCAATCAAAAAAATCGAGAACCAACAGTGGAAGAAATTGCTAAGGAAGTTGGTGTTCATAAGGAAGAGGTTGTAATGGCGTTAGATGCAATTGTTGATCCAATCTCGCTATTTGAGCCGGTGTACTCCGATGGGAATGATGCTATTTATGTTATGGATCAAGTAAGTGATAATCGAGGCGGGGACGATTGGATTGACGAACTTCTAATTAAAGATACAATTAAAAAACTTCCGGATCGAGAAAAAAACATCATTGAACTCCGATTTTTAGAAGGAAAAACACAAATGGAGGTGGCTCAGGAAGTGGGGATTTCTCAAGCGCAGGTGTCTCGATTGGAAAAAGGCGCCATCGAGCGAATCAAGAGTCAATTGTAACCATTGTATACCTTTCTCATAAATTGTAAAGAACGGCAAAATCTGCATTGTGGGGGCATTTTTATGTTGCTTAAGGTGTTGGATCAGGATCATGTAAAGATCTTAATGGAGGATCATGATGTTGATTTTTATGATCTTCCATTTGAAAAATTGGATTATGATGATCCAACCTCAAAAGCGTTTCTTTATGATTTAATTCAAAAAACCTACAATCAAACCGGAGTAAACTTTTTAGATAGTCGGCTAATGATCGAAGTGATTCCCGGTGTATCTCGTAGTTATTATGTTTTACTGACGCGTATAAGTAGTGACGGATCGGAAAAAGTGGCTTTTGATAAGGCGGATCCCGCGGAATTGGAGATGTATCTTTTTCGATTTGAGCAAAGTAATGATGTGTTGAAATTTTTTCAGGAATTAAAGATTCATCGGCCAACCAGAAGCGATCTCTATTACTTTCGTAAGAAGTATTATGCGGCGCTTTCATTTTCATCCCATACGGTTAATGAACCTGATTTTTCAGTGTTTCTTGATCATCTTTCTGAATATGGAGAACGGTGCAGTTTTCATTATGTTAATGAAGCCACTCTTCGGGAATGGGGGGAATACCTCCTGGGACCGACTGCCCACGAAGTTTTAATGGAACAATCAAATTAGAAGGTCGGAAGCGTTTTCTATGCTTCCGACTTTTAAAAATATGGTGAAAATATTGACAAAAAACATATTTATGGTTATTATTATATAATAAATAACTATATATTGGAGTAGTATAAAATGTCCGTAAAAAGCATGACCGGTTTCGGACGCGGAAGTGGAACCTTCGGCGGTCTGGATTTTACCATTGATATCAAATCAGTAAATCATCGTTTCTTTGATTTTTCGGCAAGAATTTATAAAGATTATGCCTTTTTGGAAGAGCCAATCAAAAAGCGTATCGCCGAATCAGTAACGCGAGGAAAAGTAGATGTATATTTCCATACCGAGAAATCTATGGAAAACACAGAGTTGACCGCTTCGGTTGATCAATCACTGGTAAAGGCTTATTTGGATGCCGCTGAGCAGTTAACTGTGCTGGGGGTTAAAAATGATCTCGGAGCTTCGCGCTTATTAACCATGCCTGATGTTTTGACGATCCGTCAACCGGAAGTTTCTGATGATGAGATCACAGCGGAAGTTCTTGCCGCAGTAGACGATGCGCTGAATGCTTTCTTGCAGATGCGAGAGATTGAAGGCGAGAAACTCAAGAAGGATCTTTTGAGCAATTTGGACTTTATTGCCGATGCCGTTCAGCAGATTGAACGGTTGGCACCCGAATCGGTGGATGCATATCGCTTGCGATTGGAGGAAAAGATCCGCGAGACACTTGCGGATCGTAATGTAGATGAATCCCGCCTGCTGACAGAAGTGGCGATCTTTGCCGATAAGGTGGCTGTGGATGAAGAAACCGTTCGCCTGAGAAGTCATCTTGCGCAGTTTAAATCACTGCTGGAACAAGGCGGTCCTGTTGGTAAAAAACTGGATTTCTTGGTTCAGGAGATGAACCGTGAGATCAATACCACCGGTTCTAAATGCAACAGCATTGAAATTACCAAAATTGTTGTGGATGTAAAATCCTGCATCGAAAAGATTCGCGAACAGATTCAAAACCTGGAGTAAGGAGGGGCTTATGAAACTTATTAATATCGGATTCGGTAATATGGTTAATTCCTCGCGTATTATTGCCATTGTGAGCCCCGACAGTGCACCGATTAAAAGAATCATTATTGAGGCAAAAGAAGCCAGTGTCTTAGTGGATGCTACATACGGTCGTCGCACACGCGCTGTGATCATCACAGATAGCGATCATGTGATTCTCTCTCCGCTGCAGCCGGAAACAGTTGCAAACCGTTTGACCGACAGTTACGATGAGGAGGAAGGAGAAGACGATGAGTAAAGGTAAACTGATCATCATCTCCGGTCCCAGTGGCGCAGGAAAGGGGACGGTTCTTGCAGAGGTATTTCGCCGTAATTCCAACCTGATCTATTCTGTTTCCGCTACTACTCGTAAACCGAGACCTGGTGAGCAGAACGGAGTGGAATACTTTTTTGTTACCAAAGAAATATTTGAACATAAGATCCAAAACGGTGAGATGCTGGAGTATGCCGTTTATTGCGACAATTACTACGGAACCCCCATGGACTTTGTAGAAGAACAGCGTATGAAGGGGAAAGACGTTGTTTTGGAAATTGAACCCTGCGGCGCAGAACAGGTGATGGACAGATGTCCTGACGCGGTTTCGGTATTTATCTTACCCCCAAGTATTGAAGAGTTAGAGCGCCGACTTTCGGGTCGTGGAACCGAGCAACCTGATGTTATCGCCGCTCGGATTGCAAAAGCCAAAGATGAAATTGAAAAAGCAGATGGGTATCAATATCAAATTATCAATGATGATGTAGAGACTGCTGCTTTGAAAATAGACCAAATAATCAGAAAATAAAAGGAGTAATTATCATGCTTTATCCCGCAGTATCTGAACTTGAAAACAAATCTAACAGCCGCTATGCGCTGGTTATTATGACCGCAAAGCGTGCTCGCCAAATCTCCGAGCAAGCCAATGCTCAGGAGATCGACCTGCCCCATAAGCCTGTAAAAATGGCAATTATGGACATTGCAGCCGGTAAAGTGAAAGTAAAAGCGGTAGAAGAAACCGAATCTGTTGAAGAATAATTATGGCTCGTATTTGTCGAGTCGCGATTGATCAGATCGTTGAAAAAATTGATCGAGACTATGACTATCTTCTAAATGATACGCTTGCTAAAACGGTCTTACCCGGAATGCGGGTTTTGGTTCCTTTTGGAAAAGCAAACATCTTGAAGAAGGCCATGGTTCTGGATGTATTCGACGGAGAAGTCGATGATTCGCTAAAAGAAGTGATCCGTCTGCTGGATTCTGCACCGATGCTGGATGCGATACGTCTGAAACTTTCGAATTGGATGGCAAAGCAATACTTTGTTACCCGATATCAAGCAATTCGGTGTATGATTCCCCGCGGCTTAGACTATAAGGTCAACGAAGTTTTTGCGCTTCATCCGAATCTTTCAAATTATTCGCCGGAATATGAAAAGTTGGTTTTTCATATGCGAGAGATTGGAAAACCGATCCGTCGCAGTGATTTCCCGTCTTCATTAAAGGCACTTTGTTTGCCGGCATATCGCGATGGCGTCTTAGTGGAAGAAGTAATCTCGGTGCGAAATATCGGCGATCTGAAAGAAAAAATGATTCGATGCACTCTTTCAGCGGAAGAATTAGAGCAGTATCTTTCGGAATTGGATCACCGTTTTGAAAAACAGCGAGATCTTTTGGCTCTGTTTTTAGAGGAGAGCGTGTTATCTGCAAAAGATGCATTGTATTATTCCGGATGCGGACCATCAACCGTTAAAACTTTGGCTAAAAAAGGACTTGTTGAGATTTTTAACGAAGCACGTGAGCGTACACCATATGAAAACATGGAGCGCGATCTCCAAAAGATCGAACTTCATTTGGAAAAAGAGCAACAAGCCGCGTATTCTGACGTTTCCTCTTGCTTTGGTCAAGAAGGGACCCACCTCCTTTATGGAGTTACCGGAAGCGGAAAGACCCATGTTTTCATGAAATTGATGGACGATCTTACTGCCCAAGGAAAATCTGTTTTGATGTTGGTGCCGGAAATTGCTCTCACTCCGCAGATGCTTAGTCGATTTTATCTGCGCTATGGCAATTGCGTCTCTGTATTGCATAGCGGTCTTTCCATCGGTGAAAAAGCAGACGAATGGAAAAAGATCCATCGCGGAGATGCCACGATCGTTGTTGGTACCAGAAGCGCCGTCTTTGCACCAATGAAGAATTTGGGGCTGATCATTATGGACGAGGAACACGAATCCACTTATAAGTCGGAAACGTCGCCCCGATTTCATGCTCGAGACATCGCGCGCTTTTTATCTCATCATCATCAAATTCCGCTTCTTTTGGCTTCTGCCACACCATCGTTGGAGAGTTATTATCAAGCGGAGCGCGGAACCTATCATCTGCATTCCATGACCAAGCGATATAACAATGCCGCACTTCCTGAAGTAACTTTGGTGGATATGCGGGATCAGATGATGGCAGAGGGGTCAAAACTATTTAGTGAGACTCTTGTTGATGCTCTTGGCGACACGCTCAGTCGAGGCGAACAAGCGATTTTGTTTTTGAATCGGCGAGGAATGCATTCGGTGGTTGGATGCTCATCCTGTGGTACGATTGCCAAATGCCCGTCTTGCCAGATTTCATTAACCTATCATAAGGCGAATAATCGCCTGATGTGTCACTATTGCGGATACAATATTAAGCGGTTTTATGAGTGTCCCGAATGTAACAGTAAACAAATCAAAATGCTCGGCTTAGGCACGCAGTATGTGGAAGATGAATTAAACCAATTGTTTCCAGATGCACGCGTCTTACGGATGGACATAGACACCATTGATTCTTATTTGTCATACGGTGAACGATTAGATGCTTTTCGCAAGGGTGAATATGACATTGTTTTGGGGACGCAGATGGTTGCAAAGGGATTGGATTTCCCCAATGTTACATTAGTGGGTGTTCTCCAGGCGGATATGTCGCTTTATGTTGATGATTTTCGCGCAAATGAACGTACCTTTAATCTGCTGACACAGGTTTGCGGACGCTCCGGAAGAAGCGGAAAAGTTGGTCAGGCAATTATTCAAACCTATTGTCCGGATCATCAAGTAATCGCTTTATCCAGGGATCAAAACTATCTGCAGTTTTATAAGCAGGAAATTGCGTTTCGTAAATTAGCGGGATATCCGCCATTTTGCGACATTTTGATGGTTTCTGCAGAGGGTTTTTCCTCTAAGGCGGTTTATGACGAAATCACAAAAATTTATCAATACATCCAGCAAGCGAGTTGCGGTGAATACAACGATATCCCGTTGCGGTTGCTGACTCCGGTGATCCCAAAGATTGGTATGATTCGCGGGAAACATCGGATGCAGATGATGGTCAAATGCAAAAACTCTGCACGATTGCGCGCCTTGATTCGCGAATGTCGTGAATTGGAGCTGTCTGCAGGTGTGCAGATCCTATATAACATTAATCCCATTCAGTATTTTTGAGGTGAACACATGGCACTTAGAAATGTTGTGAAAAACGACATGGACTTTTTAGGCAAAAAATCCAGACCGGTTACAAGTTTCGATGAAAAACTTGCGACTTTGGTAGAGGATATGAGAGAGACTCTTCGTAAAGAGGCCGGAGCAGGTCTTGCCGCTCCGCAGGTTGGGATTCTTCGACGCCTGTTTATTGCCGACATTCATGGCGATGGATCAGAATATAAAGAGTTTATAAACCCTGAGATCCTTTCTGCAACAGGGAAGAACGATCGCTATTATGAAGGATGTTTGTCTTTCCCGGGAAGAACCTTTCATATTGTGAGAGCAAATAAGGTGAAGATGCGGGCGCAGAATGTAAAAGGGGAGACCTTTGAGTTTTCTGCTGATGATTTTCTCGCTCGCTGCTTGCTTCATGAGTATGATCATTTGGATGGAATCACCATTCCGATGATTGGGGATGAGGTTTTTGGCGATGAATGATCTTCGTGTTCTATTTATGGGGACGCCGGATTTTGCTTTGGTTTCCTGCAGAGCAGTTTATGAGCGTTTCAATTTGGTTGGCGTTGTAACCCAGCCTGATCGCCCGAAGGGACGCGGCGGTAAAATGGCCGCGCCGCCAGTTAAGGAATTTGCCTTAGAGCATAATATTCCTTGCTGGCAACCGACGATTTTGAAGGACGGTAGTTTTCAGGCGGTTTTGGATGAAACCAAGCCTGATATTATCGTTGTTGCGGCATACGGACGTATTTTACCGTCGTATATTTTAGATTATCCTCGCTATGGATGTATCAACGTTCATGGTTCATTATTGCCCAAATACCGCGGCGCAGCACCGATCCAAAGAGCAGTGATCAATGGTGAAAAAGAAACCGGGGTCACAATTATGAAGATGGCTGAAGGGATGGATACCGGAGATATGATCCTTTGGGAATCCACTCCCATTTCGGATTCGGATACTTCCGGTACATTATTTGATCGTTTAGCTTTAATCGGTGCAGACGCATTAATCAAAGCAATTGAGAAAATCATTGATGGTACGGCGGTTTATACGCCGCAAGATGATACACTTGCTACCCATGCGCCAATGATTGAAAAGTCAGAAGGGGCTCTTGATTTTAATAAACCCGCCAATGAATTGCGGAACTTAATTATGGGTTTAAATCCTGCCCCCGGTGCTTTTGCGGAGTTTGAAGATTATCGTATTAAGATTCATGAAGCAACTTTAGGTGGCCATACAAACTGTGCTGTTGGCAAAATTGCTTCTATCTCACCGGATGGTATTGGCATTGCCTGTGGCGATGGAAATATCCTGTTGTTGACAATGGTGCAAAAACAAGGCAAAAACAGAACAGACGCATATTCTTATGCTTGCGGTGCTAAACTTGCGGTAGGAGAATCTTTGAAATAAGGAGAGTCATTCATGCTCTTTAACAGTTATTATATTGGAATCTATGCGATGCTTCCGGTTCTTTTGATCAGTTTGTTTGTTCAATCTCGATTACAATCAACCTATTCGAAGTATTCCAAGATTGAAAACGGACGTCGCATGACCGGCGCTCAAATGGCTGAACTCATCTTGCGTGGCGCCGGTATTCACGATGTGAGTGTTGTTTGCATCAGCGGCAACCTTTCGGATCACTATAACCCCGCCAAAAAGGTTGTTAGCCTTTCCACGGCGGTTTATAACGGAACCAGCATTGCTTCTATCGGTATTGCTGCCCACGAGTGTGGTCACGCCATTCAGCACCAAGTAGGCTATTTTCCTATTCGAGTACGGAGTGCAGTGGTTGGAATTACGAACTTTAGTTCCAAACTCTTATATGTCATTGTGCTTCTCAGTTTCTTTTTATCCGGTGCGATGAGTACTGCTCTGTTTAATGTTGCAATCCTTTGCTATGCGGTTCTGTTTTTCTTTCAATTGATCACATTGCCGGTAGAGTTCAACGCTTCCGCTCGCGCTGTTGCACAAATTGAGGGAGCGGGCTATGATCACGAGGACATCCATGGAGTGAAAAAAGTATTAAGCGCCGCTGCAATGACCTATGTTGCAGCAGCAATAACCGCTTTATGGCAGCTGATCATTATGATTAATCGGCGGAGAAATAGATGAGTATAGACGCAAGAAAAATTGCATATCAATTGCTTGAAGATTGGGAATCGAATCAAACCTTTCCAAATCTTGCACTAAAAAAAGCCTTACGCAATGTTTCTGATGAACGGGATCGTCGGTTTATTACAGCGTTAGTCTACGGTGTTGTGGAGCGAAAGATTACGTTAGATCATTTCCTTAATCAATGCTTGGAGCGTACCGGAATTAAACCTGCGGTTCGATGTGTCCTGCGGATGGGACTTTATCAGATGTTTTATATGGATATTCCTGCCTCTGCCGCATGCAATACATCGGTTGAATTGATTAAAATGCGTGGGTTGGCTTCC
>JAZNGR010000050.1:0-4630 GCA_045576575.1 Eubacteriales bacterium | reverse complement strand
GGCATCATAATAGAAGGTCTGCCCCAATTGCTTGGTGATCACCACATTCCCATGGGGAATATAACAAGGCGCAGGGCGGCTTTGGACAGCAGGCGAGGAAAGGGCAATAACTGCTCCGTTTTCCAACAGTTCAAAGCGGATACCTGCTTCTTTTTTAATATGAGTCTGAGTATCAATGCCATAATGCCAGGCAAGGATCCTTAGTTCATTGCTCCCTGCAACAGCGGGCAGGGAAACAGTATCATATACTTTATAATGAAGGTAATCGGCATATTGACCGAAGGAGACCAACTCCTCGCCCAGATACAGCGCATAATCGGAATCAGCGCTGATCTTCAGCGTATATTCCCCGCCCTCCTTTGCCTCAAAGGGCAGGAGGAATTCGGCATATTCATCGGGTTGCGCAGACTCTCGGAGCCAGATCCACTTTGCTTCTTGGTTCATTATCACATACACCTCTCGCTCTCTTGGATTACCGCCATTATAAGGGATGG
Organism: Eubacteriales bacterium; assembly: GCA_045576575.1. Lineage (GTDB taxonomy): Bacteria > Bacillota > Clostridia > Oscillospirales > QAKW01 > QAKW01. The sequence continues at coordinate 4,136 of JAZNGR010000050.1, read as the reverse complement.
ACTCAGATTTGTCAACTCCTTACCGTTTCGCCTGCCTCCACCTTACAAAGCGTTCCGCAGACATTGAGCCAGAGGGTTTGGGCGGTGGGATTATGGATGGTTTTTCCATCGGCAGAAAAACGCAATGCCTCATAGGCTTTTACATAGTCATAAAGTTCTCCGTTGGTGGCATACCAGATCTCTTCCCGATTGCCGATATATTGGGCAAATTCTTCGATGACCGACCAATTATCATCAGTATTAAACTCATAGCTATGACCCCAAAGATAAAAAAGGCGGGGATAATCAGACCAATAATATTGAGGAGGCGAAAGCTCCACAAATTCTTTGGCCAGCTCCATCAAGCGGGGGTTTTTATGATGGCAGGTGGGATCCAGCCGCAACCAATCGGAAGGTAATAAAAAGGTTTCGGTGGAGCGGGTCGTACGGGCGTATTCTATTCCGCAATTTTTCAGGATCTCCACCACTCGATCATCAAAGGAACCGTTGGCATAGGCCATCCCCTTGATGATTTTGCCAAACAACTGCTCCAGGCAAAGCCGATCCTCCAAAACATCGCGGGTCGCCATGGCGGGGTCCACCTCCCCAAGGGACAAATGCTTCAGACCATGGACCGCCACCTCCATCCCGCTTTCGGTATAGAGCGCCAAGGCGTCCTCTTTTGTGAGGCGGTGTTGGTTGGGCTCGGTGGCAAACCACCCGCCATTGATATTAAAGGTTCCCCTAAGGCCATTGGCGCGCATAATTTCGATCAGCTTGCGATCGTATGCCACACCGTCGTCGTAACTCAAAGTCACCGCTTTTGACCGAAACGCAGGAAAACGAAGAAAGGTATATTTCATTTAAACTCCTCTTTTTAACAAATAGACCGTATTGGGCTCTGCAACAAGACAGGTCTTTTCGGAAACAGTACCTACCGCTTCGCAATCGGTCGATTCGTCCAAGCGATAAAGGGTATAGCTTCCCAAAGGCAGATCCAGTACCAGCGACTTCTCTTGGGCCTCTTCCCGATCTGTATAATGGGAGATCATCACCGCGCACTCTTCTCCTTTTCCTGCGGCGGCCACATAGACCTCCGGATCCGAAGAGAAGGAGTCCCATTCCTCACCCAAACGATACAGTGTATTAAACATTTTAAAAGGATAAAATCCTTTCAGGCGCGTAAGGTAATCCGTATGGAACATACCGCACATTCCGCAGGGGCGGGCATCATAATACATCAACATAGAAAGAGCGCTCTTTTGGGCTGCAAGCATGGTTCCCGCTATAAATGCTGCTCCCTTCATGCCTTTTTCGGTGCGAATGGAATAGGCCCACTCCTCGCCCCGCCAACCGCGCACATAGTTCCATTCATTAAGGATCAATTCGGTCTTTTCGGAAAGACCTGCCTCCGCTAAAAACGCTTCGGCCAGCCTGATCTTTTCCAAATATTCTTTGGGATCCTTCCCGTATTTATGAAAGGAGAAAAAATCAAGGGCAAGCTTTTCTTCACGAATGGTTTTTGCAAATTTTTCCAAGAACGGGCTTTTGGTCATACTCATAGACGAAGGACCGCCGATCTTCAAATGAGGAAACCGTTCTTTCAAATATCGGAATGCAACGGTGAAAAACGCCATGAACTCTTCATCGGTTCCCTGCCAGCAGGGATTGGAGCGATCGTTATTCCGACATTCCGGTTCATTCCAGATCTCCCAATATTCAATATCCATATGGAAGCCGTTGGCCCAGCCTTCTGTATAATGAAGGATGATATGCTCACAGATCCGCGCCCATTTCAAATAATCCTTGGGTGGATAGGTGCCGTATTTATAACCGTGCTCAATGGCGGCCCCCAATCGGTAAAAGGTCTTACTGCCCACCTGCTCGATCCGCTGCAAATAAGTATCGGTAGACTCAAACACATAAGACGCAGGATCATTTTCATCGGCATCAAAGTCTTTAAAGATCCGATGAACATCTACCGTATGCTCCCCGCCGTAATAGGAAGAAAACGAAGCGTCGTGATTCCGCACATAGGGGATCTCCGCTTCCGTAAAAGCAGAGACTGTCTCAAAGGCACCGCGAACGCCACTGTCTACCGGTCCGTTATTGACCGCGTGCATGGGTTTGATCTTTCCGACGATCTTTTCGGTTACAATGATTTTACACATCGTTTGTTTCCTCTTTGCGAACAAATTGAAATCTTAAATAAAGGGTTGCGGTCAAAAGCGCCAATACGCTGATGAAGGAAAACAGCTGCTGGGCATAGAGGGGAAGCCCTAAAACCCGATTGCCGCTCTTCTGAATCAGAGTGATCAGCGGGCTGACCGCAAGGGTGGCACCAAAATGAACAATACCGGTCACCGCCTGGCAAAGGGCCAAAGAATCAGAGCGATCCTCTGCCCTTGCATAATCAAAGACCATATTGATAAAGGAGCTATTGATCCCGCCCATGGCAACGCCATGAAGGATCACATATATGGGATACAGCACAGTTCCGTTGGAAGGGGCGGCAAAGCTCATCACCAGATGACCCACCATCAAAACCACAAAGCATTTCTCATTCATCCATGCAAAGGAGCGGCGATCTGCCCAGCGCCCCCAAAGGCGGGAAAACAAGATGCGGGAAAAGCTGCCGCAAATGGTGACCACCGAGACGGCCGTCAGACTGAAGCCTAATTCATGGATCACATAAGTGCCGTAAAAGGGCACCGAAATGCCCTCGGCCATATGATACAGACAAAAAACGATCAGCACCCTTTGAAGGCTTTTATGGCTCCAAAGGGCAGCAAAGCGTTGCTTTAAAGAACTGTTTGAGGATCTCGGCTCTTCCACCCGAACCGTAAGGGCAACGGTGGCTGTATGAAGAAGGGTCAGCACCAGCATAATTCCCGCGGTCAGGATCAAGGCAATACGAATCTCACCGCGGCTTTTGAAATGATCCATCAGGTTGCCCATCAGGAAAGTGAAGACCATCCCCATCAGCAAAGAGATGATCTCCTTATTCGCTGTAAAGCGGCCGCGATGATGATCATCCACCAGCGACATCAGCCAGCAGATCTTCCCGGGATGAGCAATATTATAGAGAAAATATGCCGCAATGAAAAAGACTGCAAAGCAAATGCCCTTAAAAGTTGATGAAAGAGGGGTGACCGGGATGATATACAGCAGGGTAAACAGCAACTGATTCCCGACACTTAAGAAAAAAACGGTCTTTTTTACATTCCTACTGCGAACACCGATGGCAAACAGTTGAAACAGGCAGCCCATAGAAACCACCGATGAAAGAATACCGGTAAGGCTATCGGAAAAACCCAGAGTTTCGGTGAGGGTCGCAAGATAAGAGCCTGCCACCAGAATGGAGATCAAATATTCAAAGGCCGCCTCGAAAATGTAAAGCAGCCTGCCTTGTTTGTATTGTTTTTCTGTCACTTCCATATCGTTCTTCCTTTCATCCCGCATCATAGCACAGAAAAGGAAAAACATCAACGAAAATACTTACGAAACTTTTTCGAAATCATTGACACCGCAAGTTTCGGACGATATACTGAAAGCGGTGATGAAAAATGACAATGAAGCAATTGGCAGAGCTTGCCCATGTTTCGGTCTCCACGGTTTCCAAGGCTTTTTATGACGCCGAGGACATCAGCGCCGAAACCAAGGAGCAGATCTTTGCGCTGGCCCGCGAGCACGGCTGCTACGGACAATTCTATAAAGGAAAATACCATAAAAGGATCATCGCGATCATCTGCCCCGAGCTGGCGGGAAGCTTTTATACCGCTTATCTTTTGCGATTGCAGAAGGTCATTGAAGAAGCCGGTGGCATCTGCATTATTTCCGCCGATAACTTTGATCCGAAAAAGCAGGCGGAATTGATCGAATACTACGCCTCTTATCTGAAGGTGGACGGATTATTTGTAATCGGCTTGAAGGCGCGGCTGAAGAAGGGCTATTCTCTGCCGGTGGTTGCGCTGTTTCACAGCGCCGATGAGACGGTGGATACCGTTGGCTTGAATTCCACCCCGGTGATCGCAGAGGCTATAAAAGTTTTGCAAGAGGCGGGGCATCGCGATATTGCCTTTATCGGCGAGGAGCTGACGGTGGGAAAGCAACGATACTTTCTGCAGGCGGGAGGTTGCCGAGAATTGACTGTTACC
>JAZNGR010000049.1:0-32536 GCA_045576575.1 Eubacteriales bacterium | reverse complement strand
CCCCACACAAACCCCGCTATCTTTGGGGATAGGGGGTTTTTGTATGTGTGTCGAGAGAAAAATGTTTATCGAAGCAGCCCGTTTACTATTTCCCTTGCCTTTTCGCCTTCATTTTACTATAATAAAACCATCAATCATCCGAGGTGTTTTTATGGAATTCAACATTGACCATGATCTTCATATCCACTCCCTTCATTCCCGCTGTTCCAGAGATCCGGAGCAAACCACTGAACGGATCCTGCAATATGGGATCAGCAACGGCTTTCAGACCCTTTGTCTTACAGACCATTATTGGGATCCCGCCGTCCCGGGCGGCTCCGAATGGTACTTAAAGCAGGGTGACATCCGCGAAATGAAGCCCCTTCCTCAGGACGATACCTGCCGTTTCTTATTCGGCTGTGAGGGAGAGATGGATCGCCATTTCACCATCGGTCTTTCCAAAGAAAAAATGGCGGAATTGGACTTTATCGTCATTCCCACCACCCATTTACACATGAAGGGCTTTACCTTTGAGGAGCGGCACAACAATATTCCCGATAAAACCGCCCTTTTCATCGCCCGCTTTGAAGCCTTTCTGGCGGCAGATCTTCCCTTCCGCAAGGTGGGACTTGCCCACATCACCTGCCCCTTGATCCATTCGGAGAATGACGGATATTTAGAGGTATTGAACGGTGTTTCCGACAATACCTTTGAGCAGTTATTCAAGGGCTGTGCCCAAAGAGGATGCGGGGTGGAGCTGAACATTGAGGGAAAAACCCTGCAGTCCCCCGATATTCTGCCGACCGTTCTTCGCCCCTATCAGATCGCAAAGGAGCAAGGCTGCAAATTTTATCTGGGCAGCGATGCCCATCATCCGGCGGAGCTGGAGCACGCAAAAGAGCGGTTCAAAAGAATCGTTGAATTGCTGGAATTAACAGAAGAAGAACGATTTACACTATAAACAAAGGAGCACACAAGTTTTTGTGTGCTCCTTGTTTATTCAAAAAATGCTTTTGCCTCTTTAAGATATCGAGCAGGCGACACCGGATAGGCCAGGCCATGGCCGGCGCCCTCGATGATCACCAATTTCTTTCGGGAGGCGCAGGCCTCATAATTGATCTTACTCATCTCCCAGGGGACATAATCGTCGGCATCCCCGTGGAAGAAGATCACCGGAGCGGCGCAGTTTTTCATGGCTTCCTCGGGGGAAGTCTCCTCCGGGTCAAAATGCCCATAAAGCTTTGCGCCCAGCTTCACAAAGGGATAGCAGATCCCGGCGGGCAACCCCATCTGGCGGATGACCTTTTGAATGATATCCTTGGGGCTGTTATACCCGCAATCGGCCAGCACGCCGATCACATTAGGCGGCAACGGAGTTCCCGCCGCCATCAATACGGTAGCGGCGCCCATGGAGATCCCCGTCAGGATGATCTTCACCTCGGGGCCGAAGCGTTCCAGCATTTTTTCGATCCACATGAGACAGTCTTTATGCTCATAAATGCCGAAGGTTATCACCGAGCCCTCGCTTCTGCCGCTGCAGCGCTGATCCACGATCAAGGCGCTTCTGCCCAGCTTAAAGCAACGCTGCACACCGCCGGAAAGATCCCGCTCCGCAGTCCCGCGGTAGCCATGGAACATCAGCTCAATAGGGGCATCGGGGGCGTATTCAAAATAAGTACCTTTAAGGGTCAGCCCATCAAAGGAGGTGATCTCCAGCTCCTCGCGGGGCAAAGCGCGGGTCTCGCGGGTCCATTGCTCCATTTTCTTCCAATAAGGCTCATAGATCTTCCCTTCGGGGAGGCTGATCTCCTCTTTGGGCGCCAAGGAATGCTTCGGCACATAAAAAGCCATCCGAAAGCAAATATACGAAATCACCAACACCGCTGCCGTTACCACCGCGGCGGTAATCAAAATCCATAACATCTTTATCCATCTCCGTTCTTGCTCTATCTTATCATTTTTCAATGAAAAAAACAACGACAAATTTCAGATGACTTTTTTAAAAATATATGGTATACTAAAGACAGAGGTGATAGGGCTATGTTGAAGATTTTAAAGATCGACCCGTATCTTGCGCCGCACAAAGCGGATCTTGAATTACGGCTGGAGCAATATCAGACCAAGCGCAACGAGTTGGCAGGAGAGCGGGGCTCTCTTTCGGAATTTGCCAACGGCTATGAATATTTCGGCTTTCACCGCACCCCAAAGGGTTGGGTCTATCGGGAATGGGCCCCTGCCGCCGAAGCTATGTTTCTCACCGGCGATTTCAACGGATGGGATGTTTATTCCTGCCCCATGGAGCGGCTGGAAAACGGCATTTTTGAGCTGACGCTGGGCAAGGAGTCCTTGCAGGCAGGGCAAAAGGTGCAGGCCATTGTTGTTCATAACGGCGAGACGCTGCGGCGGATCCCCACCTACGCTACACGGGTTACCCAGGATCCGGTCACCCATCTTTGGTGCGCCGAGATCGACGACACCCTTTTCGGTGATTTCAACTGGACCGACGGCGGATTCAAGCCTGCCGCCACCCCTTATATTTACGAATGCCACATCGGTATGGCGCAAGAAGAAGGGCGCATCGGCACCTATAAGGAATTTACCGAGAGGATCCTGCCCAAGATCAAGAAAATGGGTTACAATACCATTCAGATCATGGCAGTGATGGAGCATCCTTACTATGGCTCCTTCGGCTATCAGGTCTCTAATTTCTTTGCGGCATCTTCCCGCTACGGCAGCAGCCGCGAGCTGAAAGAGCTGATCAATACGGCTCATAAGAAGGGCATTACGGTGCTTTTAGATGTGGTGCACTCCCACGCGGTAAAGAATACCAACGAGGGGCTCAACCAATTCGACGGGACCGAATATCAATTCTTCCACGAAGGTCCCCGCGGTTACCATTCTGCCTGGGACACCAAATTATTCAATTACGGCAAAAATGAAGTTTTGCATTTTCTCCTTTCCAATTTAAAATATTGGATGGAGATCTTCCATTTCGACGGGTTCCGTTTTGACGGTGTGACCTCCATGCTCTACCACGATCATGGCCTGGGCAGCGCCTTTACCCATTACGGAATGTATTTCTCCCTCAATACCGACACCGAGGCGGTAACCTATCTGCAATTGGCCAATGAACTGATCCATGAACTGAACCCCAAGGCGCTGACGGTGGCGGAGGATATGTCGGGGATGCCGGGGATGTGCATCCCCATTGCCGACGGCGGCATCGGCTTCGATTACCGCCTTTCCATGGGCCTGCCCGATCTCTGGATCAAGCTGATCAAGGAATACCGAGACGAGGATTGGAATATGTATCAGCTCTGGTATGAGCTGAACAGCCGCCGCCCCGCCGAAAAGAACATCGGCTATGCCGAATCCCACGATCAGGCCTTGGTGGGTGATAAGACCATTATGTTCCGCCTATGCGATGCGGAGATGTATACCGCCATGAGCAAGGAGATCCAAAGCCCTGTTATCGACCGCGGCATGGCGCTTCATAAGATGATCCGCCTCATTACCGCCACCCTGGCAGGGGAAGGATATCTCAATTTTATGGGCAATGAATTCGGGCATCCCGAATGGATCGATTTTCCCCGGGAGGGCAACGGCTGGAGCTATCATTACTGCCGCCGCCAATGGAGCCTTGCGGAAAACGAGGGGCTGCGCTACAGCCAATTGCTGGCCTTCGACAATGCCATGATCGCCTTCTTACGAAAAGAGCGGCTTTTGGAGAAAAAGGCCCGTTGCCAATGGATCCACGACGGTGATAAGGTATTACTCTATTCCAAGGGCAAGACCGCCTTTGGCTTCAATTTCAACCCCCATCGCTCCTTTGAGGGCTATTTCATTCCGGTGGAGCAGGCGGGCGTCTATCAAGCCATCCTCACCACCGACGATCCCGCCTTCGGCGGCTTCGGGCGGGTGGATCCCGACTATCGCTACGAAACCACCACCCTCCCCGACGGACGGATCGGTTTTTATTGCTATCTGCCTGCGCGAACTGCCATCGTCTTTAAAAAGCAGGGTTGATTTTTGGTGAAGTTGCACAAATTTTACCCACGATAAAGAAAATACTTGTATTAAGCGTTCAACTGTAATATAATAGTAGCATCAAAAATCAAGGAGGGCTTCCTTATGCCGACAACTGCAACCTTTAAATACGAAACCAAGCGAAAAAACCTCTATCTGCGGGTCGTACGCGGGCATTTTGCCACCGCCAGCCGCCACAGTAATTATTTCATCGACGTGGCCGCTCAAAAAACCCGTCTTTCGGAGGCGAAAGCGGTTGCCGAGGAGCTGCGCTCTTATTTTTACAGCACAACGGTTGTGGATACCATCCTTTGTCTGGACGGCACCGAGGTCATCGGCACCTGCCTGGCCGATCAGCTGACCAAGGCGGATTTCATCAATATGAACGCTCATAAGACCATCTATATTGTGACCCCCGAGACCAACCATAACCAGATCATCTTCCGCGACAATATTGTACCCATGATCCAGGGCAAGAATGTTTTGGTATTGGGTGTATCGGTCTCCTCCGGCAATACGGTGCAAGGAGCTTTGGACGCCATCAAGTATTACGGCGGAAAGGTAGCAGGCGTCGCCGCCATCTTCTCCACCGTTGAGGAATGCGGCGGCTATCCTGTTCATTCCGCCTTCGATCCCAAGGACTTAAGCGATTATCATAATTATCCGTCCCATGAATGCCCCATGTGCAAGGCGGGGCAGAAAATCGATGCCTTGGTCAATTGCCACGGATTTTCAAAGATTTAAAAAAATGCGACCCTTTCGGGTCGCATTTTTTTATACTTCATAGGCTTGGGTATGAGCGTATCTGCCCCATTGATCCCGCACGGTGAGGCGGAAATATTCATCCTGGGGAAGGATCTCAAATTCGGCCTTGGTAAGGCCCTCGCCATGGACCGCTTTGGCACGGCGGCCGCGGGTGGAATAGGAGATCTGCACCGCTTCATCGGTCTCAATGATTACCTTATTACCCTCCCGCACAAGGCTTAAGATCTTGGGCCCTTGGGAGGCATAGAACTGCCCCTTCTGCAGGCAATCCATAATGGTGGCATAATCCAGCTTCTCGGCATTGATCATCACAAATCCGCCGAACATATGATCCCCATGGTTATCATCAGCCATGGTGCAATAGATCTTTTTACCGGCGCGCAGGAAATCATCAAAGGCATTGACGGTATAATCGGAGCCACCGCCCACAACCACGCTGTTGTTATAGATCTCGATGGCAAAAAAGCCTTCATATTTTAAGTAATCGGTGGCGTTTTCCAAAGACCAGATGGGATGGTTATAGGATACAATGAAGCCCTGCTCCTTTGCCATCCGCACCATCTCGTTGATGCATTCGGGAGTATAGACCCGCTCATATTCCTTTTCATAGCGAACCAGATCCTTGAATTCCGGCTTGATGAAATGATCATGGACCGGGCTATAACAGGGCGTAACGGTATTATGGGGATCCAGGGAATAAAAATTCAGATGGGTGACCCGCATATTCCAATTCTTCAGGGTAGACTGCTCGGGAAATTCCTTGATCGCCACTTCGCAGGCGGTAATGGCCAGAAAATCCTCGTCGGTAAGATGGGACTGATCAATGAGATGCTCATGATCGGTATAGGCAATGACGGAATAGCCCTCGGCCATATATTTTTCCTTCAGTTCCTCGGGGGTATACCTTCCATCGGAGAAGGTGCTATGGCAATGCAGGTTGGCTTTATAAAAATTCTTATTTTTGTCCAGTAAAATCATTCTTTTTTTCCTCTTTTCAATTTATACAGTTCCTCGGTGGCAAGGCGGGCTTTGGCAACAGAGACATCCGCCTCGGGGAAGCAATAATACAAACGATCATTATTTCCGATGCAGATAATATCGCCAAGCTCATACCAATAATAATCGGCATAAAGGCTATAGGAGGCGGTGGCGGGCAGATGAAATTCCAGCTTACCCTCGCAACCGGTCAGTGTAAATCCGCCCTCATCATGCACCAGCCGCCCCTCGCCTACCTCATAGACAGCCTTATGATCCACCATCATACAAATGCGCACATGGGTATCCAATTTATAATTACCGGAAAGCAGTTCTTTTTTGACCTCTTCCCGCTCCCAGGCGAACCAATCGGGGATATGATCGAATTTTCCTTCGACATTTTTCGCACGAAGGAAGCCCAATTCGTCCAATTCATAGGTGGCACCGCAGTTTTTGCACGTAAAGGAAATTCCCTTGCCAATCGTTTTCCCCTCTTTTTGGCAGTGGGGGCATTTATAAAGGATCCGCTCCAACCCGTCGGCACGGTCGGGATTGCTGATTTTCACTTGGTTTTCCTGCTGCCAGCGGAAATGATCGAAGGAAAAGGCCTGATCCAGAGCCGCATCCAATTCATCCACCGATCTTTCCTTGATCTCCTCTTTGGTCAGCAGGCAATAGACCTTTGCGGTGATGGGGACATTCCGCTTTTTCAGACAATTATACAAGGGCTGGCGGGAAAAAGCGCCAAAGGTCTCGATCATCACCACCGGAACCCCCAAACGCTTCAGTAAGACCCCCAAGCGGCGGGGTAACGGAGTTGCAGTACCGTCAAAGGAATAACTCGCTTCCGGATACATCAACACATGGATCCCCTGCTCCAAAGCATAACGGATATCGGAGATCAGATGAGGATCGCTGACAAATTTCTTGGTGGGAATACAACCGATCCAGCGCATGAGAAAATCCTTGCCGATAAAGCCATCGGAGGTGCAAACGATCCCCAAGGGCTTTGGATAGAAAATATGCTCGGCGATCTCCAGATCCATAAAGCTGGAATGGTTCATCAGAATAAGGAAGGGGCCGTTCCCCGCTTTCTCCATTCCCTCCATGGTATAAGAGAACTGCTCCCCCCTCAGCACTCCCGCCGAAAGCAATTTCAGCAGGGTACGCCAAAAGAGATTGGGCTTTTGGGGCTTATGAATCTTGGGCGGCTTCATAGCCATCACCGCGTCATAAGACTTTTTCTTTAAAACAATTTTCATAAATGAATCCCCCTGATACACAAATTATAGCAGATGCCCCTATAAGAAACAAGCAAAATATTGATTTTAAATAAAGAATATGATATACTTTATTTTAATTATGAGGAGGTGTTGATATGGCAAAATTAGAGCGCATCATCAACAATGAAGACTTTCGCTCTCTTCTCAACCGCATCATCAGCGGAGTGCAGAACGCAAGTTTCTCCGCAACATTGGAAGATTCCAGCGATTTTGTAAGCGGGGATGCAAAGTGCAGTGTATTGGTTTTTGAGCGGTACAGCTACACGGGCGGAAATCGGCTCAGCATGACTGTAACTCTTTTTCAACAGGGCGACGGGCCCGTTCATCTCTCTGCCATTACTTCGGGCGGCTCTCAGGCCGTGCTCTTTAAGATCAACACCATTGGCGAAGAAGCCTTTCTGGATACATTAAGGGAGATCCTATGAAGAAAAAACATATTGCCATGCTGCAGATGCTTCTTTGCGCCTGCCTTTGGAGCATTGCGGGGCTGTTTATTAAAAAAATCAATTGGCATCCCATTGTGATCGCCGGCTTTCGCTCCCTTTTCGCGGCGGGAACGGTTCTGGTCTATATGCTCTTTAAGAAGCAACGGCTTTTTATCAATAAATCTATTGTAAAAAGCGCCTTTTTTCTGGCGGCGACCTTTTTATGCTTTGTGGCGGCAAATAAGCTGACCACCGCCGCCAATGCCATTATGCTTCAATTTACCGCGCCTATTTTTATTATGCTCTTTTCGGTGCTCTTCCGCAAAGAAAAATTTCCTTTACGGGATATTCTGACGGTTCTCATCACCTTCGGCGGCATCTCCCTCTTTATGATCGACGGCATAAACGGCGGGCAGACCTTGGGCAACATTATGGGGCTTTTGGCAGGTCTGTTTTTTGCGGGAATGTTTGTGACCGTTGGCGAAGCCAAGGGAGAAGAGCGGATGAGCGGCCTCTTTTTCGGCCATATGCTAACCTTTTTGGTGGCGGTGCCCTTTATCTTTACGACCGCACCGGTCTTTTCCAAGGATGCCCTCTTTTATGCGGCGCTCTTAGGCATTGTGCAATTGGGGATCCCTTATATTTTGCTGGCATTGGCCTCGGCTCATTGCCCGCCCCTTGCCTGCTCGCTGATCTCGGCGGCGGAGCCTCTTTTAAACCCTGTTTGGGTGGCGCTTTTCGGCAATGAATACCCCTCCCCTCTTGCCCTTTTGGGCGGGGCTGTGGTTTTGGTAACCGTGACCCTTTGGTGCATCCTCCGGGACCGCAAAAAAGCGGAGTCGATTCTTTAAAACTGTCTTTTAAAATGGAGATCGCAGTATGAAAATTATAGTTGTCGGTGCCGGAAAGACCGGTGCCACATTGGTAAAATCCCTCACCGAAGAGGGGCATAATGTAACCATCATCGATCAGCTCGCTCAGCGGGTGGAAAGCATCTGCAACGATGAGGATGTGCTGGGAATTGTCGGCAACGGAATGAACTATTCCGCCCTTTCGGAGGCGGGCATCTTTGACGCCGATCTGATGATCGCGGTCACCGGCTCCGATGAGCAGAACCTGCTTTGCTCTCTCTTTGCCCGCAAGACGGGTAATTGCGCCACCATTGCCCGCATCCGCAATCCTCTTTATATCACCGAAACAGAGTTTATCAAGGAGCAGGTGGGGCTTTCTATGGTCATTAACCCCGAGTTCGCCACCGCCTCTGCCATTGCGCGGCTGCTGCGCTTTCCCTATGCCATTGAGATCAACTCCTTCTCCAAAGGGCAGGCAGAGATGCTGACCTTCCGTGTACCGAAAGGCTCTGTGCTGAATGGCAAGAATCTGACCTATGTGCGATCCAAGCTGGAAAGCAATCTTTTGGTCTGCAGTGTAAAGCGGGGAAATGAATTCACCATCCCCAGCGGTACCTTTGAACTGAAGGAAGGAGATAAGGTGACGATTCTGGCGCGGCAGAAGGATGCGGCGCGGTTTTTCAAGCAGATCAAGCTGGATACCCAGAGTGTAAAGAATGTGATCATTGTGGGTGGCGGGACCATCTCTTATTATTTGGCCAAAATGCTGCTGGACGACCGCATTGCCGTCAAGATCATTGAATCCGATGAGGCGCGCTGCCATGAGCTGGCAGAGCGGTTGCCCGAAGCAATGATCATTCACGGTGACGCCTCCGATAAGAGCCTTCTGATGGAGGAAGGCATCACCACCACCGATGCATTTGTTGCGCTGACCGGCTTTGATGAAGAAAACGTGCTTCTCTCCCTCTATGCCAAGGAATTGACCGATTCCAAGGTCATTACCAAGGTGGGGCGACCGGTCTTCAATGAGCTGATCGGCAGCCTGGATCTGGATAGCGTTGTTTACCCGCTAAATATTACCGCAGAAAGTATTTTGCAATATGTTCGCGCGCGACAGAATGCTCGCGGCAATAATATCGAGACCCTCTATAAACTGATGGAGGATCAGGTAGAGGCGCTGGAGTTCAAGATCGGTGACAATGCCCCCGGCATCCATATCCCCCTCAAGGAGCTGAGCCTGAAGGAAAACATTATCATCGGCGGCATCAGCCGCGGGCGTCAATTCATCATCCCCGGCGGTGACTCCACCATTCAGCCGGGAGATCGGGTGATCATCATCTCCGGCCAGAAAAAACTCAATGACTTTAAGGATATTTTGAAATAAAATATGAATTTTCAGATCATTTTCTATATTATTGGATATGTATTGAAGATCGAAGGGCTCCTGATGGCTTTTCCTGCCGCGGTGAGCGCCATCTATCGGGAGCAGGAAGGAATCGCGTTCGCTGTTTGCGCGGCGGTGCTCCTGCTGCTGGGGAGTCTGATAACCCTTAAAAAGCCCAAAAATCAGGTTTTCTATGCCAAGGAAGGGTTTGTTTCGGTGGCTCTCAGCTGGCTGGCCATCAGCTTTTTCGGGTGCCTTCCCTTTATCTTCAACGGAGACATCCCCCGCTTTGCTGACGCTTTTTTCGAGACGGTATCCGGCTTTACCACCACCGGCTCCAGCATTCTGACCGATGTGGAGGCCCTTTCCCATTGCTCCCTCTTCTGGCGCAGCTTTACCCATTGGATCGGCGGTATGGGCGTTTTGGTCTTTTTGCTTACCGTTGTACCGCTTGCAGGCGGTGCCACCATCCATCTGATGCGAGCGGAAAGTCCCGGTCCGCAGGTGGGTAAGATCGTGCCAAAGATCCGCAACACCTCTATGATCCTTTATCTGATCTACACCGCCATGACGGTTCTGGAAATCCTGCTGCTGCTCATCAGCGGAATGCCGCTCTTTGATTCTGCTACCATCGCCTTCGGAACAGCAGGAACCGGCGGATTCGGGGTGCTGAATACCAGCATTGCCTCCTATCCGGTGGTTTCCCAATACATTGTTGCTGTGTTTATGATCCTTTTCGGTGTGAACTTCAATTTCTATTTCTTGCTTCTGCGACGGCATCTGCGGCAAGCCCTGCGCTGCGAGGAGGCACGGTGGTATACCGCTATCATCGGGATCTCCACCGTTGCCGTCTGGCTCAATACTCTGAAAATGTTTGGGACCGCAGAGGAGGCGTTCCGCCATGCATTATTCCAAGTGGGAAGTATTATCACCACTACCGGCTTTTCCACTACAAACTTTGATCTTTTTCCCGAGCTATCCCGAACGCTTTTGGTTCTGCTGATGTTCATCGGCGCCTGCGCCGGCAGTACCGGCGGCGGCATCAAGGTCTCACGGATCATGATCCTGATTAAATCCTTCGGCAATGAACTTTCCCGTCTGCTTCACCCCCGCACCATTCGAAAGGTGCGGTTGGAGGGGAAAGCGGTAGAGCACCATACTATCCGCTCAGTCAACACCTATCTGGTGGCGTATATTCTGATCTTTGTCGGGTCTCTTTTGATAATCTCGATAGATAATTTTGACAGCATCACTAATTTCACCTCTGTTGCTGCCACCCTCAACAATATCGGCCCCGGTCTCGCAAAGGTGGGAGCCACAGGAAACTACAGCGCCTTTTCCGATCTTTCCAAGTATGTATTCTGCTTTGATATGTTGGCGGGGCGGCTGGAACTTTTTCCGCTCCTGCTCCTTTTCAGCAGACGAACTTGGGTCAAAGGGACGGTATAAATATGAAACGATTGCTAAACAAAGAAACACTGCTTTATCTGCTCTTCGGCGTTTTCACCACCATCATCAATTACGGTGTTTTTTACCTCTGCTATGATGTGGGCGGCATCGCTTCCGCCATCGCCAACATTCTCGCCTTTATTGCGGCGGTGATCTTCTCTTATATCACCAATAAAATCCTTGTTTTTGAAAGCAGAAGTTGGGCGCTTTCGGCATTGGTTCCGGAGGTTCTGCAATTTTTAGGAACCCGCGTTTTTTCCTTTGCGATAGAAGAAGCGGGGATCTTAATCAGCGACAATCTTTTGAATTTGGGGCGTTTCACCCTCTTCGCTTATAAGGGATTTACCTTAGACGGTGTTTTGGCAACCAAATTGTTTTTGGCCGTCTTTGTGGTAATCGTCAATTATGTCTTTTGCAAATGGATCTTTAAGAAAAAGTGAAAAAAATACCTCCCGATCGGGAGGTATTTTTTATTTCTTTTTTGAAAAGATCTTATTGACCAGCATGGTAGTCAGGATAATGACCCCGATGATCACAAAGATCACCAGCATGCCGGTACCCATATACCGAAGCATCTTCACAAAATTCATGGGTTCAAAAATCAATTTATCAAGGGCATTTACAGAACTGTTCAGTGCATAAAACAACATATTTTTACCCCCTTATCAAGAAAACAGATTGAGAATGATACCGCCTGCGATCACCGAAGCAATCTGACCGGATACATTGACACCGATGGAGTGCATCAACAAGAAGTTCTGAGGATCCTCTTTCAGTGCCATCTTATGAACAATACGACCGGACATGGGGAAAGCAGAAATACCGGCAGCACCGATCATGGGATTGATCTTCTTTTTGCTAAAAAGATTGAGGAACTTGGCAAAGAGTACACCGCCTGCGGTATCCACAATAAAAGCGACCAAACCAAGGCCCATAATCAAAAGAGTATCCACCTTAATAAACTGCTCAGCAGTCATATTAAAGGCAACCGAGATGCCGAGGAAGATGGTGATCAGATTTGCCAGCACCTTCTGGGCGGTCTCGGACAAAGAGTCCAGCACACCGCACTCACGGATCAAATTACCGAACATCAAGAAACCGATCAGTGCAGTTGCCTGAGGCACCACAGCAGAGACCACGATTGTAATGATGATGGGGAACATAATACGAGTCAATTTAGACACATCCTTCTGCTCATAAGGCATCCGGATCAAACGCTCTTTCTTAGTAGTCAGTGCCTTAATAACAGGAGGCTGAATGATGGGAACCAATGCCATATAGGAATAAGCGGCAACGGTAATGGCGCCCACATAACCGGAACCCAGGGTATTGGCCACGGCAATGGAAGTAGGACCGTCTGCCGCGCCGATAATTGCAATAGACGCTACATCCTTGATCTCAGGAAAGAAAATGCTTGCCATACAAAGGGTGAAAAAGATACCAAACTGCGCCGCGGCACCAAAGAGCATCAATTTCGGATTGGTCAATAGAGGACCGAAATCAATCATGGCACCAATGCCGATAAACAGCAACAAGGGGAACAGTTCATTGGCGATCCCCGCCTCATACAGTTCCTTAATAGGACCAACCAAAGCTTCGGAATGAGGAATGTTCACCAAAATCGCGCCGAAGCCCATGGGCAACAGAAGCGTAGGTTCCATTTCCTTGGCGATGGCAAGATAGATCAGCAGGCAGCCGACCAAGATCATTACACCTTGCTGCCATGTAAATGCGAACAGATTTTCATATAGAATACTCATTTTTCTCTCCTTCTATATTCCATTTTAAAACACATCGGGAAGAATCATACCATAATCCGACCCCTTTTTCAAGGTTCATTTTTCTTTTCGTTTAAATTCACCAAAAAGAAGGGCACCCAACACCAAAATTGCACCGATCAGCTGGGAAATACCCATTTTTTCACCCAACACTACCGCGGAGATCAACAGGGCGGAAACGGGGTCTAAGTATGCCAAAAACGCCGAAGCGGAGCCTGGCAAGCGAGCCAGTCCGTCGAAATACAAAAGATAAGCAAAGCCGGTATAAACGATCCCCAGCACCAGCAACAGCAGGATGGATTTCCAGCTGAACCAGGCGGCGGAAAAGCCCTCTCTCAAGAGGGCATAGGGCAAAACCGTAAGCCCCGCGATCCCCAACTGATAGATGGTACGATCCATGGGATCCAACTCTTTTAAAAAGCGGTTTGCCAACATAACGGTGGCATAAAAGCAAGCTGCCAAAATGCCCATTACAATGCCGCGAACGCTTCCCTTATCGGAAGAACCGATGCCGGAGACCAGTACCATGCCACCAAGAGCAACCGTAATCACAGCGCCTTGCTTTAAGGTCAGTTTTTCTTTCAGCACCAAGGGCGAAAGCAACAGTACCAAAACCGGTGCCAAATAATAAAGCAAAGTTGCCACCGCAATGGTGGTATGGCGATAGGCTTCAAAAAGAAAGATCCAATTAAAGCCGATGGCAAGACCGCTGATCAATAGAGGTTTCCAATTATCACAGAACGCCTTAAGATCGGGCTTGCGGCGCAATGCCAGCAAAAACAAGCAGCCGAGCAATCCGCGCAGCATGGCGATCCAACCGGAGGGGAGCGGTAAAAAACGAACCGGCAGACCCACGCTGCCGAAGATCAACATGGCAATGATATATTCGATTTTTGCGTTTATTTTCTTCATTTACAGCAGATTTTTCCGCAGTTCTTCTCCGCTTGCAGGATGCAACAGTGCAGGTGCCACATCCAAAACCGTCTTACATCCGTTCTCCCCTGCCTTGGCCATCCGATAGGCAGCGCGGGCATAAGCGGTCAATACGCTGGAGGTGAATTCGGGATTGGAATCCAGCTGCAGGCGGTATTCGATGATATGGCGGTTTTCATTTTCAAAGCCGGTCACTCCGCTGCGGAAGACCATTCCCCCATGGGGGATGCCCTTATGATCCCGATCCAGCTCCTCTTGGGAGATGAAATGAACGGTGGTATCATAATCGGCAAAATAATTCGGCATGGTAACAATTGCCTGCTCGATCGCGGCAAGGTCGGCGCCCTCTTTTGCCACCACAAAACATTCTCTCAAATGCTTTTCACGGGTAGAGAGTTCAGGGGTCTCCCCGTTACGAACCCGCTCCAGAGCCGCTTCCACAGGGATGGTATATTGGCGGGCATCCGCAACCCCTTCGATTCGGCGGATAGCATCGGAATGACCCTGGCTGACGCCCTTTCCCCAAAAAGTATAATCAGCGCCGTTGGGCAAGATCGCTTGACCGAAAGCGCGGTTCAAGGAGAACATTCCGGGGTCCCAGCCTACCGAAATGATCCCCAGAGTGCCGTTTTCCTTACAAGCGGCATCTACCTTCGCAAAATGCTCGGGAATCTTAGCGTGGGTATCAAAACTGTCAATAACATTAAAATATGCTGCCATAGCGGGAGTTTGCTCCGGCAGATCATTGGCACTGCCACCGCAGAGGATCATTACATCAATTTTTTCTTTCATTTCCATCGCCTGCTCCATGGTATAAACGGGAGCGTTGGTTCGGGTTTTGACCGAGGCGGGATCGCGGCGGGTAAAGATGCCCACCAATTCCATATCCTCTGCCTTGGTAACGGCGCTTTCCACGCCCTTACCCAAGTTTCCGTAGCCTGCAATGGCAATTCTGATCTTCATAATTATTTCCTTTCTAACAATTGGGTATAAAACTCTTCCACCTGGGCAGTCATGGCCTTGGCGGTAAATTTCTTTTGATATTCCGCTCTTGCGCCCTCGGAGAGAAGGTCATATAAGGCTTTATTCTCGGCGATCTGCGCAATGGCATCGGCCATGGCACCGGGGGCCTTTTGGGGAACCATGAGACCGTTGACCCCGTCGGTGATCACATAGGGGTTGCCGCCGAAATCGGTTACCACCGCCGGCTTTCCAAGGCTCATTCCCTCGGCCAGCGCGATGGAAGAGGCCTCGGTGCCATAGGAGCAATTGAGGCTCAGATCGCTGATATTGCAATAGGGAACCACATCATCCACAAAGCCGGTGAAGAGCACCCGATCCTCGATGCCGAGACCTTTGGTTTTTTCTTTTAAGCGTTTCAGACGGGAGCCATCGCCCATAATAATGAACCGATAGTTCTTTCCCTGCTGCTTCAGAAGGCGAACGGTATCCAGCAGATAGGAATGGCCTTTATAGACCTCCAGGCGGGCAGAGATCAGGCAGACAAACTCTTCCTCCCCGATCCCCAAAGAACGGCGAAAATCGGCTTTTTCTTCGGCAGAAAGGGTCTTCATCGGCTCCACCCCATTGATGATCACACGGATCTTTTTGGGGCTGATCCCGGTATCGGTCAGGTTTTCTGCCGCGGCATGCGCCACCGCAATAACGCCGGTAGCAAGCGTATTATTAACAAAGCCATTAATCTGCTTTCCCGGGAAGGTGGTCAAATACTTCGGCATTTCAAACACACAATGGCGGGTATAGATGCGGCATTTGACTCCGCAAAGAAACGCCGCCAACTTTGCCGCAAATGACGAATGAGTATGGACGATATCCGGTTTTTCTTTACGGATGATCTTTTTATATTCTCGCACAGCGCCCCGTTCATAAGAACGATCATGCCCTTTTTTTGTCTCAATGACGCGATAGCCCTCCGCCTCAATCAAACCAACCAAGGTACTGCCGCGGGGAGCTGCCACCACTACCTCAAAATGCCGGCGATCGAAGCACCGCAGCATTTGCAACAGTACTCTCCCCGCTCCGCCCAAGGTAGCATCGGTCATGACATGAAGAACTTTGATCATACTCTTCATCCTTTCAAGTAAATTTCAAAACTTTTACCAATTATATATTTTACTATTAAATTACAAGAATGTAAAGAAAAAACCGCGGAAAACCGCGGTTTTTTTATTAATTTCTTTCATCGCCCCAGAAGAAGAGGGCGACAGTACGGGGGCCGGTATGGCTTCCGATGGTGGTACCGATATTATTGATCTCCAGCTTACAGGTAAGGTTGAGGAATTTAGCCTCCACCAGATCGGCAACGGCGCGGGCATCCTCCATGCAGGCGGAATGGCACATATAGCAGCGGCCGTTATACGCAGCGCCGCCTTCTGCGTGCTGCTCCATCTGCTCCACAATGGCGTTGATGACCGCCTTCTTACCCCGCAGCTTCTTGCGGGGGATCAGATGCCCTTCGGCATCCATATTCAGCAGAGGGCAGATATTCAGAACGGTACCGAACCAGCCGGACGCCTTGGAGATTCGCCCGCCTTTTACATAGAAGGTCAAGTCGGTAGAGAAGAACCAATGGTGCATCTTCAAGCGATTTTCCTGCGCCCATTGATACAATGCATCAATGTCTTCGCCCGCATCCCGCTTTTCAGCAAGAGTATTGACCAAAAGTCCATAGCCCGAGGCGGCGCCCAGGGAGTCCACCACATAAAGCTTACGGTCGGGAAATTCTTCCTTCAATGCCGCGGCGGCCAGGCGGGCGGAATTATAGGAGCCGGAAAGGCCCGAGGAAAGGCTGATATGCAATACATCCTTCCCTTCCGCCAAAAAGCCGCGGAAATACTCGGTATATTCATCCACGTTTACCTGAGAAGTACGGGTATCGGCGCCCTCAGTCATTCTCTTATAGAATTCATCAAAGGGGATGGACTGACCCAGATCGTCGGCATACTGCACTCCGTCCATCTCATAATGGAAGCAGATATAGCTTACATTGATCTTCTCAAAATGCTCCTTGCTTAAATCGGCAGTGGAGCAACAGCTTAATACAAAACTCATAAAAGGGAACCTCCCGAAATAATACTACTGACTATTATATAGCCAAATTTTGGGAGGTTCAACCGAAACGAGCATTCTTTAATTTAATTTTAATCTAAAGTCCCAGGCTAACCTGCAGGCCGCGATCCACCAAGGTCATGGTTTCGGGTCCGATATGACCCATTTTCTCCTTAAGGCGGGCTTTATCTAATGTACGCACCTGCTCCAAGAGGATCATGGATTTCTTCTGCAGACCGCAGGATTCTTCGATATTGATATGCGTGGGCAGACGTCCTTTATCCACTTTACTGGTAATAGCCGCAGCAATAACGGTTGGACTGTAGCGGTTGCCCACATCGTTTTGCACGATCAGGACCGGGCGCAAGCCCCCTTGTTCGCTTCCCACCACCGGAGAGAGATCGGCATAATAAATATCTCCGCGTTTGATCATTTTTTCATCCGTCCTTTCAACTCTATTGTTTCCAAAAAATGATCGTCCGATACAATCTACGAAAGAAAATTACAGGTCGTGAAAAAACGAAAAAGAAGTATAAAAAAATTGACTTTTCCTTAAAAGATGGTACAATTTTTTCTATGAATACAACAACGAAAAAACATAGGGCGGCATTCAAAGCCGCTTTTCCCTATACGGTACCCATTTTAACGGGATTTCTCTTTTT
Organism: Eubacteriales bacterium; assembly: GCA_045576575.1. Classification (GTDB taxonomy): domain Bacteria; phylum Bacillota; class Clostridia; order Oscillospirales; family QAKW01; genus QAKW01. The sequence continues at coordinate 14,957 of JAZNGR010000049.1, read as the reverse complement.
GGGCATCGCTTACGGGATCTATATGAAAGTCTCAGGCTTTTCCGCCATTTGGTCTTTACTGATCAGCCTTTTGGTTTTTGCGGGATCCATGCAGTTTGTGGCAGTGGATCTGTTGCTTGCTCCCTTTAATCCCTTGGGCGCCCTGCTTCTGACCTTAATGGTCAATGCTCGCCATCTTTTTTACGGCATCTCCATGCTGGAAAAATATAAGGGCGCAGGCAAAAAGAAATGGTATCTCATCTTCGGCTTGATTGACGAGACCTTTTCCATCAATTGCACCTTAGAAGTGCCCTCGGGTGTGGATCGAAATTGGTTTTATTTCTATGTAACCCTGTTGAACCAGATCTATTGGGTGAGCGGTGCCACATTGGGCGGCATCTTCGGCTCTCTTTTGGCATTTAACACCGAAGGGCTGGAGTTTGTGATGACCGCACTACTGTTTGTACTCTTTTTGGAGCAACTATTAAAAGAAAAGAATTATTTCACCGCTTTTACGGGAGTTGGCGTTTCCTTGCTCTGCCTATGGATCTTTGGTAGCGGAAATTTTATCATTCCTGCCATGTTGGTCATCATTGCGGTGCTGACCGTTGCCCGCAAGCCCTTGGAAGAAAGGGGGCGGATCGAATGACAACGACTCAACTTCTGATTACAGTCGGAATGGTAGTCTTAGGCACCATGCTCACTCGCTTTTTGCCCTTTTTACTCTTCCCCGCCGGGAAGCCGACTCCGAAATACATTCAGTATTTGGGAAAAGCATTGCCTTCAGCGGCTTTGGGGCTTTTGGTGGTATATTGCTTCAAAGATGTTTCCATCCTCAGCGGTTCTCATGGTCTTCCGGAACTGATTGCCATCGGAATCGTAACGATCCTGCATCTTTGGAAGCGACAATTGCTCCTCTCTATTGCAGTGGGAACAGTTGTCTATATGCTATTCGTTCAATTTATATTTTGAGGGATATCGATGAAAGTAATTGCACATATTCATAATGATTTTACCGCGAAGTTCGGCATTCCCCGACAAAGCGGATTGGTGGATGAGGTAACAGCAAGAATCATCTTTGAGCCGGAATACCGCAACGCCGATGCCTTTCGGGGGCTGGAGGGCTATTCTCATCTTTGGTTGATCTGGGAGTTCTCCGAAGCAAAAACGGACCATTGGTCGCCGACCGTGCGCCCCCCTCGCCTGGGCGGCAATACCCGTATGGGCGTTTTTGCCACTCGCTCCCCCTATCGCCCCAATCCCATCGGCCTCTCTTCGGTCAAACTGGTCAGTATGGAACTCCATACCCCCGACGGACCGGTGCTGACGGTGCAGGGCGCCGACCTTTTAGATGGGACACCCATCTATGATATCAAGCCTTATCTTGCCTATACCGATGCCCACTCGGACGCAAAAGGCGGCTTTGCCTTCGGCCCCAAGGACGGAAAGGTGCAGGTAGACTGTAAAGCAGAATTGCTTGACGGCATTTCGCCTCAAAAACGACAGGAACTTTTAGCTCTTTTAGCGCAAGATCCTCGCCCGGGTTATCAAGAGGACCCCCAGCGTATATACGGCATGGAATATGGCGACATGGACATCCGCTTTACCGTTGCTGACGGAATTTTAAAAGTTCTTGAAATTAATATTGACAGTAAAAAATAAGAGTGTTATAATTTTAACAATTTAAAACATTAAAGCGAAAGAAGATGAACAACTTGGATATTAAGATCTATAAAACCACCGAGCCAAAGGCAAAGCCCACGGTTGAAGAAGAGGCCTCCCTTGGCTTTGGCACCACCTTTTCCGATCATATGTTTGTGATGGAATACGATAGCGACAAAGGCTGGCACGATGCCCGCATTGTACCCTTCGGCCCTCTGCCCTTCCTGCCCAGCGCGGCAGTCTTTCATTACGGCGCAGAGGTTTTTGAGGGCTTGAAGGCCTATCGCACCGCCGAAGGCAAGGTGCAGCTCTTCCGCCCTGAGGAAAACGCTCAGCGGCTTTATAACAGCGCTCAGCGCCTTTGCATTCCCGCAGTAGAGCCTGCCGACTTTTTGGAGGGTCTTTATGCGCTGATGGAGGTAGAGAAAGATTGGGTTCCTAAAAGCTTCGGTACTTCTCTTTATCTGCGCCCCTTCCTCTTTGCCACCGACCCTGCTTTGGGTCTGCATACCATTCATCACGCTATGTTTGTGATCATCGCCTCCCCCAGCGGCTCCTATTATAAAGAGGGCATCAACCCGGTGAAGATCATGATCGAGACCCAGGATGTGCGGGCAGTACGCGGCGGTACCGGTTATGCCAAATGCGGCGGTAACTATGCGGCAGCCAACCGCGCCGGCTATAAGGCGGAGCAGAAGGGCTATACCCAGGTGCTCTGGCTGGACGGTGTGCACCAGAAATATATCGAAGAAGTGGGCGCTATGAATGTAATGTTCAAGATCGACGGCAAGATCGTGACCCCCGACCTGATCGGTACGGTTTTGCCCGGTATTACCCGTAAATCCTGCATCGAGCTGCTGAAGGAAATGGGCTATGAGGTAGAAGAGCGCCGCATCAGCGTGGATGAGATCATTGAGGCTCTGGAAAACGGCACCCTGGAAGAGATGTGGGGTACCGGCACTGCGGCGGTGGTCTCCCCTGTGGGCCATCTGGCTTATAACGATAAGGAATACTGCATCAACGAGAATAAGATCGGCCCTGTAACCCAGAAGCTTTATGATGAGCTTACGGGTATCCAATGGGGGAAGAAGGCAGATACCCACAACTGGATCAAGAAGATCGACCGTTGAAATCGGCGCAGAACAAAAAAGAGGTACAGTTTTGTACCTCTTTTTTTAGTCCTTTTTCTGTCCATCGGCATATCGCATATAGCCGATGGACAGAGAAAAGAACTTCTGCATCCGATTTGAACGGTCTTGACCGGGAAATATAATAAAGAAGAGGACCCAAGGGCGTTGTCCTTGGGTCCTCTTCCTGTGTCGCAGCAAGAGTGTAACTCGTCACTCAACTCTATTATAGAGTATATAACTCTAAAAGTCAATAGCGGAATAAACTCTATGATATAGTTTTTTATGAGGTGATCGTATGAATTGCGCAAAACGAATTCGTGAGTTGCGGGAAGACCACGATTTAACGCAAACCTTTGTCGCATCATTATTGAATGTGGGACAAAGGACTTATTGTGACTATGAATTCGGAAAGACCCGTATTCCGGTTGATAGCCTGATCCTTCTTGCAAAGCACTATAATGTAAGTATGGACTACATCTGCGGCTTGACTAATAGAAGAGAACCTTTCCCAAAATGATTTATCCGATCCAAGACCGCTCAAATCAGATGCAGAAGTTCTTTTCTCTGCCCATCGGTAGTATGCGATACACCGATGGGCAGAAAAAGGACTAAAAAAAGAGGCACAAATGTGCCTCTTTTTTGTTCTGCGCTGATTTCAGCGGTCTGATTATTGAGCATAGTCGATGCATTCCTGAATAGCCTTGGCTACTACATTGGATACCTTGGAATGCAAGGTCGCCACATTCAGGTTGCGATTGGACAGGGAGTAGAAGTAACCGGAATCTTTATCCAGCATGGCGGCCTTATCGGCCTCACCCAGGAAGCGCCAGCTGTTCATCTGCAGACCGAAATAAGTATTCTTGATACAGAACTCAAAATAATCTTTTCTCTGCTGATAATCGAACTGCAGGAACTTGGCGGTTGCCAGATAATCGAACATCGCTTCGGTATAGCGGGTTGCCCAAAGCTCCATAAACTTCACTGCATAGGGGATATTGGACTGGTTCTTCACCTTCTTGGGCACCATCATGGTATAACCGAAGTTATACGCCACATAGCGACCGGTCTCGTAAGGGGACTTGGGATAGGGAACCCAATTGACCTTATGGTTTTGAGCATAGGGCTCATAAGTATCGTAGTTGTTCATCAATACGACCGTCTCACCCATCAGAACGGTGCCTTCGTAGATTACACCGCCGCCACCGTCGCCATTATCGGCGCCGTTGGTAACGCTCTTATAGGCTTCGGAGAAATAGGTGATGGCACGGATGACCCGATCATCGTTCCAGTTATTGATGATATTCATCTTATCGCTCTTGGTATCCAGTTCAATGGGATTGATGCCATCGGTCAAGGGCCAGGCCCAGGTCGCCTCGATGGTGGAGATGGAGCAGGCAGCAAGCCGCAGGCCGCTGCTGGAGGTCTTGGGCGCGCTCTGAATGAAGGAACGCCAGGCATCCCAGTCCCATTTATCCTGCTTATAGAGGGTATGGGGATCCACCAGGTTCAGCTCCTCCACACGGCTCTGGTCATACCACAGCACATCTACACAACCGATAGGAGAGATACAGCGGTAACCGCCGCCGTAGCGGGTCTGCTTCAGGGTCATCTCATCCACACCGGGAGAGTTGCCGATATTCTGCAGGTTGATATAGGGGTCAACAGGCTGAGAAAGGTTCAGATACATGGGGAATCCGCCGATATGGGTGGGGATGATATCCAAAGCCTTACCAGCGTTCATATAGGTCAATGCCTGGGCAACCGCCTCGGTAAAGCGGGACTCAATGTATTTCACATTGATGCCGTATTCCCCCTTCAGGGCTTCAAACCAGGTCCACTCATTGAGCTGCTCACCGTTGGGGCCCTTATACTGGAAGGAACCGTATTTGATGGCGGTAATGAGGGTAAAGGTCTTGCCCTTCAGGTCAGCCAGCTTTACATTGTTTTTCACAAAGCCGGTGGTATCGATATCAAAGGAAACGCCGATGCCGGTATTGGGCTTTTTGCTCTCTGCCAGCAACGGATTGGATTCCACATCATACTTCTTGGAGGGATCATAGTTTTCGATGACCTCATCAATGGAATCGGGCGCCTTATTGGAATCTTTATCCTTATCGGAGTCTTTGTCCTTATCGGAGTCCTTGTCTTTATCGGAGTCCTTATCCTTATCGGAGTCCTTATCCTTATCGGAGTTGCTGACCTTATCGGAGTCACTGTCCTTATCGGAATCGGAATCCACATCCGAATCGTTTCCGCCGATGTCATCGTCGGAATCATCGTCATTGTCGAAGGAATCCTTTCCGCTTACGATCTCATCGTCCCATTCATCGTCATCGCTCTTTTTACAAGCGGTGGCCATGGTCACAAGCATCATAACCGCAAGGATGACCGACAACACCCTGCAAAACTTGTTCATCATTCTTCTCCTTTCTTGATGAAATATCTTTGTAATATTATGTTAGATCATTGCGCTCAAAAAGTCAATGGCCCATCGGAAAGTGCGGGAATTTTTACATATTAGAAAGTGAATTTTTTCATACTTCTCCGATCAGTTATTGATCCCATGGTGGCAGGTGGGGCTGGTCATATCCAGCGCCTTAAACTGATAGCCGTTGGCAAGGCCCCATTGGATGATCTCCTCCACCGCATTGACGCTGAAATTCTTGATATCATGCTGCAAAACGATGGAATAGCGGCCGTTGGAATTGATGCCGCTCTTAACATTTCTGACTACCTGGGCGGTAGAGTCGGTCTCCCCCGCATCGCCGCTGCTGACATTCCAGTCGAAATAGCGAAATCCCTTTTCGGTCATAGCCGCCGAAAGGCGGGTCATAATGCCGGGGTTGAAGGCGCTTACGGTATTGGAGCTGCCGCCGGGGAAGCGGGTCAGCATGGTGGTGACACCGGTATTATTTTTAATAATGTCTTGCATCTTATACAGATCATTGAAGAACGCTTCTTCGCTGGCGTAGATCTCCTTATAAGTATGGGTGGCGGAATGGATGCCGATGGCATGGCCTTCGTTTACCATTCTGCCCAGTAAATTATAATAGCCGCTGTTGATCACAAAGAAGGTGGCCTTTACATTATACTTACCCAAGATATCCAGCAGCTTGGCGGTATAGGGGCCGGGGCCATCGTCGAAGGTGAGGTAGATGGTCTTTTCGTCGGGCACCACCGTATTGGAATCGGCAGGTCTTGAGGTAGGTCTTACGGCCGCAGGCGCCTTGACCTTCACGGTGCGGGTCACCGATTCGGCTTCATTGCCGCTGCTATCGGAAACGCTGTATTTCAAGGTATAGGTTCCGGCCTTGGAGGTATCCACAGCCCCCAGAACCGATACATTTGCGGTGAGATCCCCGTCGTAATTGTCCGATGCCGCAACACCGGGGTCGGTAAACTCCTTGCCGCGGGTAACGGTCATTTCCGCTTCTCCCGCCAGGGTCAGAATCGGCGCCTGGGTATCCACCACTGTTACGGTACGAACCGCAGAGCCGATCTGCTTCCATTTGCGGGCGGTATAGGTAACGGTATAGGTACCCAATTTTTGGGTATCCACACCGTTTTCAATATAGGGAGCAAAGGGCTTGCTTTCCTTAAGGTAAAACATTCCTCTGAGATAAGCATCGGCGCCCTCTTCGGTATAAGCGGAGCCCACCTCTAAAGTAACGCTCTCGGCACCCTTCAGCTCCACATCCACATGAAACTGATTGGCCCAAAAAATGCCGAAGCCCAAAAAGACCAGCAGCAGCGCGGCTCCCAATCCCGTAAGGCTCCATCGAATGATTTTTTTCGTATCCATTCCCATTCTCCTAAAAAATAGATGCCGAAGGCAACAGCCTTCGGCATCTATTATAACATATTTTCGACACAAATCAACCCAATTCGCGGCGATAAAGCTTCATAAAGTTCTCTTCGTCGATATAGCCGTCCTTGGGATCGGCGGGAGAATAGCCGCCCAGCAGGCCGCTATGGTCGATACCGCCCAGCTTATAGAGATTATGCTCTTCGCAAACGCGGTTATAGAAAGCCTTTTCCTCTTGGCTCATACCGGGATGGTTGACCTCGAAGCCCTTCACGCCCATTTTGATAACCTTCTCTGTCTCTTCCTCGAAGAAATAGCTTGCGGTCTTGGTGGGATGGGCCACAACGGGAACACCGCCTGCCTTCAGGGTAATGGCAATGACCTCCTCGGCGGGCTCCAGCAAAACGCCGTTTCGGGCCTTGATCTCCAATTGAGTCTTTTTATCGCGGGTAAAGAGAGGACGCACAACGGTCTCGATCTCTTCCTCGGTATAGATCCCCTTCTCCACCATCAGACGGAAGACCCAATGGTTGCAAAGATAGGTAACATCGGGATAGGCCTTCTCCACATCCGCCCAGGTAATACCGGGGCGCAAGAGCCCCTTCTCCTCCGCTTCCTTAAAGCAGGTCCAGGTATAATCCCGCATACGGGAGGATTGGCGGGCAAGATAGGCGCGCATATCCTTATCCTCGGGGTTAAAGTCGATCAACACCAGATGCATTCTTCCAAAGGAAGTAGTAACGCTGGGCTCGGTAGCCAGCATGGTCAGCATCCCTGCCTTACGGCAGGCCTGATTAAAGCGGTGATAGCCGGCGATGGTATCATGGTCGGTCAGAAGCATGGCCTTATGGCCGATCTGCTGACCCAATTCCACCAGCTTTTCGGGGCTCCAAAGACCGTCCGAGAGATCGGAATGCAGATGAGTATTGGCAAAATACATCGAAGTTCCCTCCTGAAAATCAAAGAAAATGGCGGAAGGAAAATCCTTCCGCCATCATTATAGCACAGAAAAGATAAAAATCAACCCAATTCTCTGCGATATAACTGCATAAATTCTTTTTCGCCGATGTAGCCGGTCTCGGGCTCGGCCACCTCGTTGGGAAGATCGTTGACCAACCGATATTGGCACAACGCCCAGGGATCGGGGCCGCCCTCGCCGGTAAAGCCGCCGATGAGACCGCTATGGTCGATACCGCCCAATTTATAAAGACCGTTTTCCTCGCAGACGCGATTATAGAAGGCCTTCTCTTCCTCGCTCATAATGGGATGGTTGACCTCAAAGCCCATCACGCCCATCTTCAGGTAATTTTCCACTTCTTCCTCGAAGAAATATTTACCAAACTTGGTGGGATGCGCCACAACGGGAACACCGCCTGCATCCCGAATGATGCCGATCAATTCCTCCGCCTGCAGCTGATCTGCGCACTGATTCTTAATGGCAAGAGCGGTGGCTTTATCCCGCTTGAAAAGTTCTTCGCTTGCAAGAACCTCCTCTGCCGAATAGCCCTTCTTTGCCATCAAGGCAGAGATCCAATGGCGGCAGATATAGTCCACACCCTCATCGGCGCAGTAATTCTCCACATCGCTCCAGGTAAGCCCCTTAAGAGCGCCCTGCTCCACCGCTTCATTGAACATCACCTTATGATAATGAGTCATACGGGCGGCATAATTCGCCACCAGCTCACGGAAGGCTTTATTCTCGGGGTTGAAGTCGATCCCCACAATATGGACCCGACCGAACGAGGAATAGGCGCCGGGCTCAATGGCGCGCATGGTCAGGATCCCCGCCTTGCGGCAGGCACGCTCAAAACGGGCATAGCCCGCCAAAGTATCATGGTCGGAGAGCAGCATGGCCTTATGCCCCAGCTGCTTGCCCAATTCCACCAGATATTCGGGGCTCCATACACCGTCGGAAAAATACGAATGCATATGAGTATTGGCAAAATACATGAGAAACATCCTCCTATTGATTTTCTACCCCCATTATAACACGCTTTTTCCAAAAATAAATACATTATTTCAAAAAAAACATGAACAAATCAACGATTTTAAAAAACTATGAAAAATGCTCAATTTTTCAAGGCGGGGCCAAGGATTATTGGCGTCTTACACGAAATGTTCTTTTAGTATTGACAATTTATTTTAATTATGTTAATGTATTGATATATGATAGAGGTGCATTACATCATCAGTACTTCCGCCTATGGCGCTTTGCCGAAAGCGAGGCAGAAGGAAAGGGATGGGTGCCGAAGGCGGTTTAAGGCAAAAAACCGATCTGGCAGCAGGAAATAAGAGTTCTGTTGCTGTCGCAGAGTCTGCGGAGCGCTATCTTCCTATATTTTGGCGGGGATCCTCTGCCAAAAACCTTGTGTAGTAGGATAGTTGCCATTTTTCGCAGCTATCTTTTTTTCTTGTATCAGGAGGAAAACCATGAAAAAGACGATTTTTAAAGGTGTTGCTACTGCGCTGGTCACCCCGATGACCAAGATGGGCGTGGACTATGAAAACTACGGTAAGCTGCTGAATTGGCAGATCGAGCAGGGCATCAATGCGCTGGTTGCCGCAGGAACCACCGGCGAAGGCTCTACCTTAAGTGATAAAGAGCATCGGGAGATGCTGGATTTCACCATCCGTACGGTTGACGGTCGGGTTCCGGTTATTGCCGGCACCGGCTCCAACGATACCAACTATGCCATCGAACTGAGCAAGTTTGCCTGCTCCGCCGGCGCAGACGGTCTGCTGATGGTCACTCCCTATTATAATAAAGCCACCCAGGGTGGTTTGATCCAATCTTATACGGCAGTAGCCGATGCGGTGGATACCCCTATCATCCTTTATAACGTTCCTTCCCGCACTGGTTGCAACATTCTGCCCGCTACCGCCGCCAAGCTGGCGGAGCATCCCAACATTACCGGTATTAAGGAAGCCAGCGGAAATATCTCCCAGATCGCCGATCTGGCCGCCGCCGTTGAAGGCAGGATGGATATCTATTCGGGCAACGACGATCAGATTGTACCCATTATGTCGCTGGGCGGCATCGGGGTCATCTCGGTGCTCTCCAATGTCTTCCCCAAGGAGACGGTGGAGATGTGCGATAAATTCTTCCAAGGGGATCTTGCAGGCGCCCGCGCCATGCAGCTCCACTATCTCCCCTTGGTTCACGCCCTCTTCAGCGAGGTCAACCCCATCCCCGTCAAAGCGGCGATGGCTGCCATGGGCTTCGGCGACAATTATCTGCGCCTGCCCCTGACCCCCATGGAGCCCCAGAATGAAGCAACCCTGCTGAAACTGATGCGGGATGAGGGTCTGAAGGTATGAGAATTATTATCTTCGGCTTCAACGGCTATATGGGCAAAGAGGTTGCCAAGTTAGTGGAGGAAGGTGCCCGCGGTGCTGAATTGCACGCGGGAGTAGATATGGGCGGCAACGAGAGCGGATTTCCCTGCTTTGCCACCTTGGAGCAGGTCCCCGCAGGCGGAGACTGCATCATCGACTTTTCTCACCATTCTGCCACCAAGGCGCTTCTGACCTATGCCAAAAAAGAGAAAATGCCGGTGGTACTTTGCACCACCGGTCATACCGATAAAGAGCTGGCGATGATCCATGAGGCCGCCAAGGAGATCCCCATCTTCTTCTCGGCCAATATGTCCATCGGCGTTGCCCTTCTGGCAGAGCTTGCCAAAATGACCGCGACGGTCTATCCCGATGCCAACATCGAGATCGTGGAAACCCATCATAACCGCAAGCTGGACGCTCCCAGCGGCACCGCTCTGATGCTGGCCAAGGCCATCAAGAGCGTTCGGGAGGCGGCTACCTTTATGCTCAGCAGAAGCGGACAAGCCAAGCGTACTCAAGAGGAGATCGGGATCCACGCCATTCGGATGGGCAATATTGTGGGCACTCACGAGATTTTGGTGGGTACCAACAACGAGACCATCACCTTAAAGCACGAGGCCCACAGCCGTTCTCTCTTTGCTGACGGTGCCATGGCCGCCGCAGAGTTTCTTTACGGCAGACCGGCAGGTCTTTACAATATGCAAGATATGATTAAGTTTTGAGGTATTCATTCATGCTGAAAGTTTTGAAATTCGGCGGCAGTTCCCTGGCGGATGCCGAGCAGTTCCGCAAGGTTGCCGATATTATCAATGCAGAGCCGGAGCGGCGCTATATCGTTGCCTCGGCGCCCGGCAAGCGGTTTTTCGAAGACGAAAAGGTCACCGACCTGCTACTGCATTGCCATGCCCTTGCCACCGATCGCAACCCCTTTGAGGAGACCTTCCGCCGCGTTTGCCAGCGGTTCAACGGTATCATCGAGGATTTGGGGCTTTCTTTGGATATTCAGGCCGAATTGGAGGAAGTAAAGGAAAAGATCCAGGGCGGCATCGGCAGAGATTATGTTGCCAGCCGCGGCGAGTATTTCAACTCCATGATCCTGGCAGATTTTCTGAAGATTCCCTTTCTGGATGCGGCGGAATGCATCTTCTTCAACCATGAGGGCAAGCTGGATTCCAAAAAGACCCATACGGTCTTGGAAAATCGGCTGGCCATGATGCCCCGCGCGGTCATCCCCGGCTTTTATGGCATCCTGCCAAGCGGCGAGATCAAAACCTTCTCCCGCGGCGGCTCCGATATTACCGGCTCTATTGTGGCCGAAGCCATCGAGGCTGATCTTTACGAAAACTGGACCGATGTTTCGGGAATGCTGATGGCAGACCCCCGCATCATCGAGAACCCTGCACCCATTGATATTATTACCTATCGGGAACTGCGGGAACTTTCCTATATGGGCGCGACCGTTTTGCATGAAGACGCGGTCTTCCCCGTTCGCAGAAGCGGCATCCCCATCAATATCCGCAATACCAACCGCCCCGAGGATAAGGGCACCATGATCGTTTCCCACACCGAGGAAAAGAGCAAGGACCGCATCATCACCGGCGTTGCCGGCAAGACCGGCTTTACCGCCATCTATATTGAGCGGGATATGATGAACTCCGAGTTGGGTTACGGACGCCGCGTTTTGGAAACCTTAGAGCGCCGCGGTGTCAGTTTTGAGCATCTGCCCTCCGGCATCGATACGGTGACGGTGGTGGTCAACAGCGACGAGTTGAAGGGCAAACTGGATCTGGTGATCGCCGATCTCAAGCGGGCTGTTCGCCCCGATGCCATTCGGGTCTATGAAAACCTCGCCATGGTGGCGGTGGTGGGTCGCGGAATGATCAGCGCCCCCGGTGTTGCCGCCAAGGTCTTTTCCGCGCTTGCCAAAGAGAAGATCAACATTCGCATGATCGACCAGGGCTCCAGCGAGCTGAACATCATTGTGGGGATCGCGGCAAAGGATTATATCCCTGCGCTGAAAGCAATCTATAAGGAATTTGAACCGACATTATGATCTGTAATAATTTAGCCATCAGCGCCGAGGGGCATCTGCTCTTTGCAGGGCAGGATGCGGCGGCGCTGCTGAGAGAATACGGCTCTCCCCTCTATCTCTTTGATGAAGAGAAGATTCGGGAGAACTGCCAAACCTATTATAACGCTATGAGAGACGCCTTCGGAACGAAGGCACTTCCCCTTTATGCCAGCAAAGCGGCTTCCTTCAAGGAAATCTACCGCATTGTGGGCAGTGAGGGGTTGGGCATCGATGTGGTGTCCTGCGGGGAGATCTATACCGCTTTTTCGGCGGGCTTTGATCTTACCAAGGCTTATTTCCACAGCAACAATAAAACCGATGAGGATATTGCCTACGCCATTGATCAGGGAATCGGCTATTTTGTTGCCGACAACGAAGAGGAGCTTTTCGCCATCGAGCGGATCGCCGCCCGGAAGGATCTGAACCAGAAGGTCTTACTGCGGCTGACCCCCGGCATTGATACCCATACCTATGAGGCCATCAATACCGGCAAGGTGGATTCCAAATTCGGCTCCGCCATTGAGACCGGTCAGGCAGAGGCCATCACCAAGCTGGCGCTGGACCTACCCCATATCAAGCTGATGGGCTTCCATTGCCATGTGGGCTCCCAGGTCTTTGATTCCGATACCTTCTTCCGCTCTGCCGACATTATGCTGGATTTTATGGCAGAGATCAAGGAAAAATATGATTACACTGCCGAGGAGCTGGATCTGGGCGGCGGCTATGGGGTGCGCTATTTAGAAAGTGATCCCACCATTGATATCGCCGCCAACATTCATCAGGTGGCGGAATGTGTTAAAGCCAAGTGCGAAAGCTTGGGTTATCCCTTCCCCGCGGTTCGGATGGAGCCGGGCAGAAGCATTGTTGCCGATGCAGGGCTGACCCTCTATACGGTTGGCACCATCAAGCAGATCCCCGGCTATAAGAACTATGTTTCGGTAGACGGCGGTATGAGCGATAACCCCCGTTTCGCCCTCTATCAGGCTCCCTATACGGTGGTAGCCGCCGAGAAGATGACGGAAGAGAAGGATTTCCCTTGCTCGGTGGTAGGGCGCTGCTGCGAAAGCGGCGATATTATCCAGGAGAATGTTCTGCTCCCCTCTTCCATCAAGAGAGGCGACATTTTGGCGGTGCTGACCACCGGCGCCTATAACTTTTCCATGGCCTCCAATTATAACCGCATCCCCCGCCTGCCGGTGGTGATGCTGAACAAGGGCACCGCCCGCTTGGTGGTTAAAAGAGAAACTCTGGATGATATTATTAAAAATGATCTATAAAAAAAGAAGGTGCAATGCACCTGCTTTTTTATGTCCCTTCTTCGGTATTAAACAATATATCGTCGTAAATATCTTTAAATTCAATCTGCACCTTGGAGCCGAATTTTTCCTCCAACCACTCAATGATCAAATCTCTTTGGGGACTGAATTCATAAAGCTCCACAATAATGGCCCAACCGGTCTTTTCATTCTCCCCAATATGAACGCTGATGCACGGGGGCATTTCTTTGCAATGCTCATTCAAGCCAAACATCAGTTTTTCGACAATCTCTTCCTCATCGGCTTTCAAATCCTCATATTCATAGGTTTTTCTGCAACTTGCGGAAGATATTAAAATAAGAATGATCAAAGAGATCGATACCATTTTAGAGATTGTTTTCATCGTATTCTCCATCCTCAATATCTATTTATCGTAAAGCCAAGAGCATTAGGAGTATATTGATATTTTGCAATATAGGAATGTCCTTTTCCCACATTTCCACCAGTAATCGTGCCAATAATACGATACGTGCCTTGATACTGAATAAATGTGGCTCCACCACTATCCCCAGGTTGTGCACGTGCAGTTGTCCTAAATAGATTAGAGTATGACACACCATTTAAAGTTACACTGTAATTATAGTCAAGAATAGTGCCCATTGTATAAAAAGTACTAGCTCCAACTTTCATAGCAGTGCTTCCCACGAGTATGTTTTCACTTGTTGGTGGCGCAGCCGTTGACAGAGATACCGTATCTATTGCATTTCCTGTATCGTCAGAATATGAGGTTATATTACTTAAAGAAGCATCAGCAGTAGCATCATAAAAAGCAATATCGTAAATACCACCACATTCGACATCATAAAGAAGACCTACAACTGCCCCCGCCTTATAAAGGGCATTGATCGCACCATGACCACATCCAACAAAACCATTGATTCTAGTTCCTCCACTATTGATTCGATAACCACGATATCCGACACTTTGATTGAAATTGGTGCCATAAGAATCACTTAAACTTGTATATAGCGATCCTCCAGGACGAATAGTCACAAATTGTTCAGAGGGTTCGGCATCTATTAATTGTACAACTTCAACCGGAAAATCAAACATGCTCCAAAAGGCATTCTTTTTTTCCATATTGAGTTCATAAATCCCCACAACAAATCTATTTGTAAATAAATCCGGATAGTATTCAATGATACTTTGAATCAAAGAAGTTTGTTCTTCATTCAAATCTTCATTTTTTCGGTACTGCTCCAACATCTTTTGAAACTCATTTGCAACAGTATCTAATTGATCTTTTGTATTGTTTACTTTTCGAACAACAATATCATCTGATCCGGCGGCTTGTTTAAACATCGTAACAATTTCATCACTATCATTAGTAGAACAAATCGTAAACTTTTTATTTATATTTAAGTAAGCTCCACCATAATAATCATTGATATCTATACCACCTGATACGCTTCGCGATTCGACATTTTGATTGGATTCATTTAAGTAGGTTAGCAACCTATCATACTGTTCTTTGGCTGGGGTTTCAACCCGTAATACTTCCTCCATTAAAGAATCGTTTGTTTCAGAAATGGTTGCTAATCTCGAATCAATCTCTGCAACAATTCTATCATAGTTTACTTCTGCATTAGCCGGAATGTTTAAGCAAAGACAAAAAACCATTAAAAAAACTAACAGTAAAGATAATATTTTTTTCATTT
>JAZNGR010000048.1:0-3838 GCA_045576575.1 Eubacteriales bacterium | reverse complement strand
AGACAAATCTACCTCAACCAGACTGGTACACCCACTGAAGGCAAAGCTGCCAATGGTCGTAATCGTTGCAGGAAGTTTTACTTTCTTTATCGCAGTTTCATTCTGGAAAACCGCGCTGGAGATCGTGGTAACAGGATAGCCCTCAATATAGGCGGGGATCTCCAATTCTTCTGCATCCCCTTCATATCCGGTAATAGTTACGGCACTATTCTTAATCGTATAGGTCCAATTGACAGGAACACCCAACGCAGGGATCACAATATCGGTGGTGATCGGTGTACCGCATACGGTACACTCGGTATGACCGGAACCCTCCGTTGTTGCAGTGGGTTCAACATCGACAATGATCTCACCTTCGATATGATTATTAGTCGGAACCAAAATAGCACCGTCGATGGCAATTCCACCGCAAACAGTACAGGGGAAATAACCTGTGCCTTCTTTACCACAGGTGGGTTCTTTCGTAACAACCAGTTCACCGGCAGTATGTTCACCGGTAGCGGGAAGGGTCTCGGTTTCAATTTCAAGTGCGCCACAAACCGCGCAATCATAATAGCCGAAGCCAACCTCTCCGCAAGTGGGTTCCTGGAGAATCACCAATTCACCCTTGGTGTGATTACCGGTAGGAGCAATCATATACGTGGTAACATTCTCTCCGCATTTGAGGCAGCGGTCATATGCTTTACCGTAATTGCCGCAATCTTCCTCTTGCTCAACAACATACTCGACCTCAGGATGATTATCGGCATCAATCGGTAATTCAACATATTCCCGCATGATCTCGCCGCAAACGGTACATTCGGTATATCCCCAACCGGTGCCATTACAATAAGGAATGTCCTTAATAATCAATTCGCTTTCGGTATGGAACCCGATGGCTTCTTTAATAACCTTAGTATCGGTTACATCGCAGCCATCACACTTCGCGGTAGCGGTCTCATCCTTCAAACAATTGCCATCATTATTCGCGATATAATTGGTAAAGGAGTGCGAATGAACATGCAGGGTCGCATTCTTCAAAGAATCATTGCCATCACGAAGTTCTACATCTGCCCATTCATTTTCCAAACCGGCAAAATAAACATCCGTCAGCCCACAATTAGAGAACGCATAACGTCCAACAGTGGTTAAACTTACCGGGAAATGCAATTCCGCCAAGTTTTTACAACCGCTGAAAGCAAAACTACCAATGGTAGTAAATCCTTCGGGGAAGGTCACGCTCTTAAGTGTCTTGTTGTTTTGGAAGACTGCGCTATTGACCGTAGTTACAGGAAGACCTTCGATTTCCGCGGGGATTACCAGATCTTCTGCTTCGCCGCTATAACCGGTAATGGTAACGCTATCGCCATTGACGGTATAGGTCCAATCGTTGGACAGCGCTTCGCGAACGGTTACCGTATAATAGAAGTTGTAGTCATCGTTTGCTTGAACAATATTTGTGAAACAATGAGCGCCGACATCCAATTCCATCGGGATCACCATGGTGGTACCGACCAAATCTGCCACTGTATCACTGTAAATATCCTTCACTGTTACATGAACATCATAAGGAGCCTCTACAATGATCTCATAGTCGCCTTTCTTTTCAGCGCCAAAATCATAAACCACAGGAGCATATTCTCCCCCCCAAGCCTTGGAGGTGAACACCTGATTCAAAGCAATGGGATATTTGGTTTCTTCCGGAACGATGACGGTGATAGAATCGGTCATTCCGCTTTCGGTGGTAACAGTTGCCACTGCTTCACCGAAATCATGGGAATAGATATAACCGTAATCTTCTACCTGAAGAACATCGTAATTGGAACCGCTGAAGGTGTATTCTTCTTTCTCACCAAAGAACGGCTCCCATTTAACGGGAAGATATCCATCAGAATACCGCGGGAAAATGAGATAATCCCCTTCTGTGAAAGAAATAGATGCTTTGGGAGCAGTCTGATAGACAACCACTTCATACTCAGCAGGAACGGATTCATAAGTGGAAACGGACAAATAATATGTTTTCCCGGCTTCCAGTTGTGCCTCCACTAAAAAGTTGCTTTTAGGACCATTGTTCACATCTTCCGCCAAAATCACTCCCTCTTCATTCCGAAGATCTGCAGAAAGATCTTCGTTGACTTTTGAATTGGCTGTGAAATAATAGGTGCCGTTTGTTGCGGGTGTGAACTTAAAGCCGCTGTCACCTTTTGCTGTTGCAGGCGTATTGAGAGTCAGAGCGGTATAATCCGAAAGGCTCTTGACATGCACGGTAATCTGGCCCGTTACTCCATTGGGAGTGGTGGCAGTAAGCACTGCGGTACCGACACCCACAAAATTCGCAGTCATGCCATCAGAAATTTGAACAATATTTTCATCGCTACTGGTTAGAGTTAACCCGCTCTTGCTTGCGCCAACGGGAGAAAGGAGCGGAATAAAGGTATGACCGCCGGTCACATACCCTTCATAATATTCGCCTTCCTCAAAGGCAACACTTTGAGGGGCGGACGCTTTGGAAAGCGTTGCTTTAAATTCATCACCGATTGAGGATTCGACACAGAAATAATAGGTTTCACCTGCGATCAACTCTTGGGTAATCACCAAAGCACCCGAGCCCGAACCTTTGGCATCCCACCAAATCACATCCCCAGACTCCCGATAGAGTGTCGCCGAAACCCAAACCTCGGATTCAACTACAAAGGAATACTCTGCAGTCTCTATGGAAGTAAAGGAATAATGGTCATCGGTGTTGCGTTTACCAATTCCTTTAACGCTGGTATCCAGTATCAATTCGGGAACCGCCTGAGCGTTCACTGTAATACTACCGGCAATACCGCTTTCATGAAGGAACTCAATTTCAGTAGCACCCACGCCAATCAAGGACACATATCCAAAGTCGTCAACAGTTGCTACCGATTCATTAAGACTGCGGAAGGAGAAGCCGTCAAGTGCGTAATCGCCGCCGGCAAAGAACGCAATAGGATACACATAAAACTCATCGCGAACAGTGCCTTCCACAGCCTCTCCGGCGGATGCTACAACATATCCTTCATTGCTGATGTCCAACAAACGAATTGTATTGGTGGCAACAAAAGGAGTATGGTCAAACCAATAGATGATTGTATAGGTCTCTCCGGCGACTACGTCGAAAGTCATCCATCGGCTTTCTATATGGTCTATGCTATTGCTTGGGCAATAACTCCCATTGATACTGAAAATATCACACCCGTAGGAAGCCATTGGAGCAATAAACTCCAACAAATAGGTGCCATCTTCTTCGGCGGTGAAGGTAAAGAGAGCATTTCTCCCCTCTTCCGAGGAAACAGAATATTCTTTTCCAAACTCCATTTCAATCGGGGCACGCGTTTTGACCGTAACACTATCGGTTAGACCGCTTTCTGTTGTAACGGTAAGGGTGGTGACGCCCTCAGAAAGGAACTGAAGCCCCATCTCATCACTGTAAACCGCAACACTTTCATCAGCAACCGACCAGGTATACTCTTCAGAATAGGAATGGTCGGGATAGAAAGTAACACTCGGCCAACCAATATCGCCCACAAAGCCCGTTATATCAGAGGTAAAACCTTCGCAGGTAATGTCTACCGATTCAGCGGAAACCATTTTGGTGACAGAAACTTTATAGCCGCCTTTTACAGCAGTGCTCATCGTAGACTGGAGGTAATAAGTCTTCCCTGCTTCCGCATAAAATTCGACATCGAAATTATTCCCTCTTCTATTCATGGCAGCTGAGTTAATAAAGTTCATGCAATCATCATAAACGATCCCTCCCAGCTCCACAGAATCAGAGAACAGGTCATTATCAAAGGAATAGAAGGTATACCCTCCGCTTTCTTTGGCTGTGAAT
>JAZNGR010000047.1:0-1650 GCA_045576575.1 Eubacteriales bacterium | reverse complement strand
TTTTTCGCAAAAATGATGCCGTATCGCTGGGCGGGAAAGTGCCCCAATTCGCAGACCGCCAGATCCAATTGAGGCTCCAGTAACTCATAGTGGAATTCTTCTTCCGGTTGGCGGTTGAAATCGCCTGAGAAAAAGACTCGTTTTCCCTCCGCTTCCAGCAGATAGGAAAAGGTGGGCACCACATCGCTGTGTTGAGTGGGATAGGCAGTAACCTTCAAAACACCGTCATTAAAGATTTCACCTTCCTGTACCTCGGAAAACTGAAAGCCGGGCTTGATGGCAAAGGAGGTGTCGTTGCACTGCCGCCAAAATTCCAAGGCTTCTACTGTTTTATCCATGGGCGGCGGCAGGAAGATGGCAGGTTTGCAGTTTTTGGCATAGCCGCTATGCAACCGAATGTAAAAAGAGGGAAGGCCATCGGTATGATCCCGATGCATATGGGTAATAAAGATGGCGTTGATCTCATCAAGAGAAATGCTGCGGGTGGCAAGCAACTCAATGAGAAGTGTTCCCATGTCGATTATGTATTTTCGGTTTCCGACCTCAATAAGGGTGCAGGAGCATCTTGTGTTGGGTACGGGGGAACCGGAGCTGGTTCCTAAAAATGTAATTCTCATGGTTTTAACCGTAAATTCTGTTCTTCAGCGCATCAAACTCTTCCTTGGTGGCACCGTTGTAAACATCGCGGGTGGTGGGGCAGATGCTGATGCTGGGGTTATGGTTGGGGTGCAGTCCTCTGTCTAAATAATGGTTGGCAAGCTGACCGGTATGATCGGTACCGCCCGAGAGATAAAGCTTATTTTCCAAGGCGAAGCGGAAGGCTTCGGTAGCATCATAGGAATTAATATCAGGGTGATCGTATTCTACGCAGTTGAGGCCGTATTTTACTAAGGTAGGTAGATGCTTGGTCAGGTTATGGGGATGGGCAAGGGAAGCAACACCGCCTGCATCGCGGATGGCTTTGATCAGCCGTTCCACCGTGAAGTTACAGCGAGGGGCATGATTTACCGGCTTATGATCGCCAAAGCCCTTTGCCAGAGCATAATCCCAATAATCCGCCTGGGTATAACCCATCTTATCAATGAGGGCTAAAAACATATGTTCATTGTTGATCCAAGCGCCTTCGGGTACTTTGTCCAATACATCCTGCCAGGTCACATTTTGATAGATGCCCAGCTCCACACCAAGGTCGAACTTTGCCTTGACCTTATGATAAGAATAATAATGCTTCTGTCGCATATATTCCGCGATCTCCGGTGCGGTGGGATCAAAATCATAAGCCACAATATGAAAGCTTGCGCCCAGCGCATTATCGCGTACTGCCGCCTCCATACCCTGCAGACATTCCAAACCGGTTTCGGCGGCGGCCTTTTTCAAATCCTCAAAGCCTGCTGCAGTTTCATGGTCGGTGATGGCGATGGCGCCATAGCCCATTTCTTTTGCCTTTTGGCAAAGCTGTAAGGGCGTCTGAACTCCATCGGAATAAGTTGAATGTAAATGTAAGTTTGCGTATTTCATTTGAATACAACCCCCTTTTTTCTGCCTCTATTATAAAATGAAAAGACCAGGAAATCAATAAGAAAAATAAAAAAAGGCACTGTAAAACAGCACCTTTTTTATTTGGTTGGGATAGCTGGACTCGAACCAGCG
>JAZNGR010000046.1:0-13786 GCA_045576575.1 Eubacteriales bacterium | reverse complement strand
CGTAACCGGAGTCAGTACCAGGCAGGCTGGGGTCACCAACGATGGGGAGAAGGGCCTTGCCCTGCTCGAAGGCTTCCAATACATAGCTGGTGCGATCGTCGATGGTATCAGTCTTATAGTTGCCGTCTGCATCAATAACACGCTGATACTCGTGTTGGGCAATCTTAACATTGCCGAGAGTCATTACATTTACATCGGAGTCGGTGCTTGTGAGGTAAGCAACGGTGCCGCTGATAGCAAGCGCTGCCACGAGAACAAAGCTCAAGCCCGACAGTAAAATATTCTTCAGTTTCATCGTTCTAATTTCCTTTCAAGATTCAGTTGATACCAACAGGAAGCTTTGCCCAAGCATCGACAGCGGTGTTGATATTGCTATCACGTTGCACTGCATAAGCGGTAACAGTAAGCTTAGGATAGTTACTTGCACCATTAGCATCCAAGGCGTTGAGCATCTCCTTGGTAACGGTATCCTTTACATAAACGGTATTGTTATCAGCATCCGGTTTGAGCACATTAAACTCAACATCGGTTTCTGCCTTATCCACCGTTCTATAGTACACACCGTCCACACCATCCAATGCGGTCCAACCATCCGCGATCTCATAGGTCATAAAATCATCAAAGTTTACAGACTTCTCCAATTTCACGAACAGCCAGGAATCCTCGCTGTTTGCAAAAACAGTCACCTTAGGATCTTTGGCAATGGCATTGCCGGGCAGCATGGGATAGAGATTGGTATTGGGATCACCGTCGCCATCTTTATTGGTATCGGTCTCGGTGAGATCGATATTGATATCGCCGTAAGTAAAGGTATTTACAACGGGATCGGTATTGGTGATCAACCAAGCGGCGGTGCCGCCGATGATGGCGCAAAGGACCAGGGTAAGGGACAGAAGCATCACAAAAAGCTTTGCGCCTTTTGTATGCTTTGCACGCTTAACAGAATGTTTGCCTCTCATCATTTCGTGTTCCTCCTTTCCTAAAGTTTTATTTCAACAGGCGGAGAAACACGAATTTAACCGTCTGATTGAAAGCATTTTTTAATTAAACCTGCTCGTCGAAGGCGTTCCAAGCAGCGTCTGCATCGGCAAAGCCTGCCTTCTGGATCGCATGACCCACCACATTGATCTCCATATCCGAGATCGTCTTCAGCTGCTCACCGGTCACATTGCCGGGAAGGACGATGGTATCAAAAAGTGCATCCAGGGATACATCTGCATCGGATGCATCGACCGTCTGATAATAGCGGAACTCATAGGTCGCGGTATTGGCATCAACATCGATCACCTTGGTGCTGACCCATACGTCCTGATCCCAACCGGTCACAAAGTTCTGCGGCAGAAACGGATCTCCGAAGATAGCAGTCAGCTCCGTATAACGGTTAACGGTTACCAGCAGCCGCACATAGGATTCCTCGCTTCCCTCCAAAACAGTCATGGTGGGATCCTTCACATAGGTCATACCGGGAATGAGATGATAGTTATTCTCTTTCACACGGGCAGCACCATTTACCGGAACACCGTCGGGAGTCACTTTGGTCTCGTCCAGGGTGATATCGACCTTACCGACGGTAAAGGTATTCGTCACCTTATCCTGAGCAGTCAGATATGCCAGAGTACCCAGCACTGATGCTACCACCAGCATAACTGCACAAACATACAGACCAAAAACTTTCATTTTTCTCATAGTGTTTTCTCCTTTATTTTAGTTTGTATCTTTAGAGAGTACATTGCGCATGCTCTCAGAAAGAACAAGGATCAGCGCCACCGCAATGGTGATGACTCTGCCAACCGGCTGCATAATAAACACCGCCAGATATCCCAGCAAGGGAAGGCAAAAGACCACCTTTCCGATCACGCTGTCATAAGCCACCAGGCTGCCATCAACGATTTCATTTGCATCTCCCTTGGTACGAAAACGCACCGTATGAGGATCCTGCTCATCGGGAACTAATTCAATAATACGATGGGTGGCAATTGTACCGTTTGCCATCCGAAAGGTGATCACATCCTGCACTTTCAGCGCGGTGGGATCTGTTTCTTTTATATAAACCAGAGATCCGGTGGGATAATCCGGCTCCATGGAGCCGGACAAAACAGTATAGATCTGCAAACCGAACATTCGGATGCCCATCAAAAAAAAGGCAAGAAAGACCACTACACACATCAACACATTAGAGAGTGTTTTCCAAATACGAATTAATTTTAAATTCATGGCTCTTCCTCATCTGTTTCATACTCCACAAAAGGAAATAACGAAATCCAAAGTCTTCTGCGTCGACGTCGCCAATAGCGATTTGCGGCGCCTTCGGTATGACCGATCTCATTGTTTATATAACGTAATTCTCTGGAAAACGAATTTACAAAATCGATCAATCCTGCCGTTACAATAAACAGAATCACAACAAACGCGAAGATCAAAAGAATAATTAAATCGTTTTCATTATTCATGTTCCTCATCCTCTTCATCAAAAATTCGTATTGCTTGAAGCGACACCTCATCCTCCGATCGGGATAAACTGATCACGCTCATAACCACAACGGCGAGTGTTCCACCCGCGACCATTCCAAGTATAAATTGCAACAACGAAATCTCACGCTCCTTTTAATTTTCATCATCAAAATGAGAGGACATCCATAAAAAGTACAGCATTATCACCAGAAACCCGAGGATTACTAGTCCTGCAATCACCCCAAAGATCCACTTCATCACTTTTTGATGTCCTCCTTTTTATTTTTGATTGGAATAAACAGCGTTTCTTGCGGCAATACTAAGGTTGAAAACCTTTTTTATTCGTTTATTACTCACATAAGAGAAATAAAGCAAAAAAATAAAGAGACCGCGCGGTTTTGCGCGGTCTCTTTACCATATTTTTGACCACAAATGAAATCTATTGCCTTACTGAAAGGGAAAGCTTTTCCATATTCCTCTGCTTCAATTCAAAAGAGGAATGGACATAGCGGTTTAGGGTGGTTTTTACATCGGCATGGCCGAGAATCTCCGAAAGAGTCTTGATATCAAAGCCTGCTTCCACACAGCGGGTGGCAAAGGTATGTCTTAAGGTATGGAAGGTCACCTCTTCCAGCCCCAGCCGCCGGGTGATCTCCCGAAATTTCTGCTGCACCGTTCGGGGCTCGGAATGGGCGCTTTTGGAGGAATGGACCACATAACCCGCGCTTTTTCGGAAGTTCTCAATATAAGGAGAGAGAAAAGAAGGAAGCGGCACAATCCGTCTGGAGGTATTGCTCTTGGGTGAATCGATCACAATCTCGGTCTTTCCATTAGCACCGCTCAAACGCTGCATGGTTTTATTGACTATAATATAGGTCTCGGTTATATCCTCCCAAAGCAAAGCGCAAAGCTCCCCGATCCGAAGCCCCGTATGCAGCGCCAGCAGAGCACCAAACTTAAAAAGATCCATATCGGTCAGCAGCTCCACGGTCAACCGTTCCTGCTCCTCAGGCGAGAGGACCCGCGCCTCTTTCTTTTCCTCCCGCATAAAGGAGATCTTCGGCAGCGAGTAGCCATATTCCTCTTCAGCAAAATCAAAAGCCAGCCCCAAAACTATCAAAATATCATTTACGGTTTTAACCGAAAGAGCGCCACCCTGTAATCTGCCGCCTGATCTTCTTTTTTCAGCAAAACGTTCGATCATCTCCCGAGAGACGAGCGGCAGAGAAACCGAGCCGATCTCCGGCTGAATATGATTGCGGCATAATCCTTCATATTTACAATAGGTCGATCTCTTTACTTGAAATTGAATATGATCCAACCACTGCACCAGCAATTCAGAAATTTGAAAAGGAGCAGAAGCATGTATCTGCCGAATCGGCGACAGCAGCATACGCTGCTGCTTTTCCTTGACTGCCCGGTAGCTTTCGGCATAAACAGATCCATACTTCTTCTTTCCATCGGGACCGATCTCTCTTACATACCGCGCTTCCCAACGTCCGTCTTTTCGTTTGTAAACACATTCCCCTCGTCTGGGCATTTTTTATCCTTCCTTTCTTGCGCTTACTATCAATCGATTTATGACGATAAATCCGACCACAAACCGTATTGATCCGGGACATTCTGAACCTATAAATTTGGTTTTTTTAATGTTTTTACAAAAAAATATTGCAAAATTTAAAAAAATATCCTATAATGGTTCTCACTTGACGGAATGGATTGATTTCTTTGCGGTAAATTCGACCTTTTCGCATCTCGTTTATGTGAGTAATAAACGGAAATAAAAAAGCAGTAACCGGAAGGCGCAACACCTTCCGGTTACTGCTTTAATTTTTTGAAGTCTCAGGCTCTGAAGCCGTTGGGGTTATTCTTTTGCCAATTCCAAAGATCGCGGCACATATCCTCCAGGTTCTTCTCTGCCACAAAGCCGATCTCTTCTCTTGCTTTTGCAGGATCTGCATAGAGGGATGCCACATCACCGGGGCGGCGAGCAACGATCTCATATTTGATGGTAACGCCGCTTGCCTTTTCAAATGCCTTGACCATATCCAATACACTATAGCCAACGCCGGTACCTAAGTTATAAGTATACACGCCGGTCTTACCCACCTGGGCTTCCAGCGCCTTCAGGTGACCCTTTGCCAGGTCTACCACATGGATAAAGTCACGCACGCCGGTACCGTCGGGAGTATTATAATCGCCGCCGAAGACATTCAGTTGCTCCCGCTTACCGATGGCTACCTGAGCAATATAAGGAGTCAGGTTATTGGGAATGCCCTGAGGATCTTCACCGATCAGTCCGCTCTCATGAGCGCCAACAGGGTTGAAATACCGCAAGAGGGTGATGGTCATATCAGGGTTTGCTTTCGCGATATCGGTAAGCATCACTTCCTGCATCAGTTTGGTCTGACCATAGGGATTGGTGGCGCTGGTGGGGAAATCTTCCTTTACAGGAACGATCTTGCTATCGCCATACACAGTGGCAGAAGAAGAAAAGACAAAGCGCTTTACGCCGGTCTTCTTCATGGCATCCAGAATATTGAGGGTGCCGACGATATTATTGTTATAATAGAACCAGGGCTTCTCTACGCTTTCGCCCACAGCCTTCAAACCGGCAAAATGGATGACTGCATCCACCTTCTCGGCTTCAAAGATCTCTTCCATCTTTGCCTTATCCAGCATATCGGCCTCATAGAACTTGAAATCCTTACCGGTGATCTTACGAACACGCTCCAAGGACTCGGGACAACTGTTATAGAAGTTATCAAAGATAACTACCTCATTGCCTGCGTTCAGAAGCTCCACTACTGTGTGGGTACCGATATAACCGGCACCGCCTGTTACCATTACCTTCATAAATCCATCTCCTTTATATAATCACTCATTTCGATACGAAGTTGCGAAAGACTGTTGTCCGGATCTTCCGGCTTCCAGGATGCCAATCTACCTTCCGGCAGGTCGACAGCGTCTGCCTCGAAATGGAAACAAGTCTCATTGCCTCTTCGCTCATAAAGCAGAGCTGCGCCCTGCTGTTCTGCCAATCGTTTTGCCATATACAGGCTATAACCAAGACCGCGGACATTTTTACGATCCATCGTGCGGTAGCCCGGTTCAAACAGCCGATCTGGATCTTGAACCCCAGGACCGTTATCGCAAACGGTAAGCCGCACCCGGTCACCCAGATGGGTAACCTCTAAGCTTACCTGCCCGCCGCTGAAACGCAATCCATTACTGATCAGCGTGCCCAATATCAATTCCAGATTTTCGGGCAACACCGATGCATAGGTCTTCGCTTCTCTTTTACGAACCACCACCGGAGCGGTGGGAGCAACTTCAAGATACGCATCCACATAAGCTTCTGCTACTGCGCCCAGATCCATGGGCACTCGATAATCCATCTGCCCGGAACCGTCAAGCGCCATATCAATATGGTGAACTGCACGCAAAATCCGCCGCACAGCGCCGCCGATCTTCTCTCCCGGCGGGGTTTTTAATCCGATGCGCTGGGTTTCCCCATAAATCTCATTCAGATAGCCATTGATCTTATCTTGGGAATTGCGGAAGATCTTCAACAGTTGCTCCTGATCGGGTAGATGATTCTCTGCCACCCTTCCCACAATATACCATTCATCCTCATAGGGATACGGAAGCAGGCTCCATTCTTTTTGATCCAGAACCAACACATCACTCTTTTGCCAGCGAAGGCAATCATCTGCCGCGCGATCAAGGGCAAAACGATCCTGCTCTTCCATCGAGGATAACGACTTCTCCAAGGCAGGAGCGGCATAGATGAAATTTTTCTCCCGATCCATCACAAAAACTGCCTGACCGGTATTGCCGAACAGTTCGGCAAAATACGCTTTGACCGAAGACATTTCATTTCTCCTAATCATTATATATTATTCCAACGGAAAATTCAAGACGCTGCTATTTCAAAACAGACTTTATCAAGCGATTGCCGGAATAGGTCAACTGCAGATGAAAGAACGGCTCCCGCTCTTCCAATAGCTTTAAGAAGATCCCATCGCCTTCCCATTGGGGAAGATCGACCATTTTTGCTTTGGGCACCCATTCCAAAACACCTTCATCGCAATCTTTCAAACAACCGCTGAAGGAATCGGACCAGAAAAGATGCATCCGCTCTGCAAACCCATCACATTCAAAGTCTACCATTCCTCGGTATTCCGCATTCAAAAGGGTCAAACCGGTCTCCTCTAACGTTTCCCGACGGTTACATTCTTCAGGGGTCTCCCCTGCCAACAGTTTGCCGCCGATGCCGATCCATTTATCTTTATTAATATCCCGCTCTTTTTTGATGCGGTGGAGCAGAAGATAGCATCCATTCTGTTCGATATAACAAAGGCTGGTCTCTATCATTTTAAAAAACCGTTGATGATCTGTTCCTCAGCTTCCTTTTCAGAAAGACCCAAGGTCATCAGTTTGGTCAACTGCTCGCCGGCGATCTTGCCGATGGCGGCTTCATGGATCAAACTGGCATCCAAATGGGCTGCAGTGATCTCGGGGATGGCGCTGACAACAGCATCGTCCATGATGATGGCATCACACTCCGAATGACCGGTACAGCGGTTATTGCCCTTAATATTGGAGCGGAAGATCTGCTTGGAGCGATCCTTTGCCACCGAACGAGAGATCAATTTACAATGGCAGCCTTCGCCATCCATATCCACCGTAAAATCGGTCTCGGCATACTGATCGCCATGGGTCATGATCTTTTCTTTGATGATCAAGGTGGATTCCGCGCCCAATTTTGCGGTAGTGACTCGCTTGGTGGAATCCACGCCCTTGATCTGGGTGGTTTCCATCTCTAAATAAGCGCCATCCTCTAATTCCACAACAGTGGTGGGGTTCATGAGGTTTTTGCCGTTGCCGTCGCCCTCACCATAGTGCTTTTCCACATAACGAACCTTGGCATTTTTTCCCACATGGAAGGAATGGATTCCATCGTGCTTGGAATCTCCGTCTCCGCCGTTATGAATCCCGCAACCGGCAACGATGGTTACATCCGCACCCTCGCCGATATAGAAATCATTATACACCAGATCTTCCAAACCGCTTTGGCTCAGCAAAACCGGGATATGCACACTTTCTTTTTGGGTAAAGGGCTTGATGATAATATCAATGCCATCGGCATCCTCTTTATTCACAATATCAATATTGGCGGTGGTATTCCGCCCGGCAGAGGTACCGTTGGCGCGGATATTATAAGCGCCGGCGGGAACCTCATGAAGCTCTGCCACCTGCTCTAATAAGTTTTTTTGAATGCTATCCATTTATTCTACCTTTCCGCTCAGCATGCCGCAGGTCATATTTCCTTTAAGGAACTCCGGCAGAATGGTCTCTTTATCGCCCACCGCAGTAACGGTGCCGCCTGCAATTACCACAATCTTATCGGCAATATTCAAGATCCGCTCCTGATGGGAGATGATCAGAATCGTACCGTTGATGGTCTCATGCATCTTCTCAAATACTTTAATCAAATTGGAAAAACTCCAAAGGTCGATCCCTGCTTCCGGCTCATCAAAAACCGAAATCTCCGTTCCTCTTGCCAAGACCGATGCAATCTCAATTCGCTTGATCTCGCCACCGGAAAGGCTGGCGTTCAGTTCACGGTTTACATAATCTTTTGCGCACAACCCCACTTCCGAAAGATAGGCGCAAACCTCTCCTACCGAAAGGGGTTTACCTGCTGCCAGGCTAATAAGATCCTTCACGGTGATGCCCTTAAAGCGCACCGGCTGCTGAAAAGCAAAACTGATCCCTTTTTTCGCTCGCTCTGTTACCGAAAGAGCAGTGATATCTTCTCCATTGAAAAAGATCTGCCCGGAG
The DNA here is from genome assembly GCA_045576575.1 of Eubacteriales bacterium. GTDB lineage: Bacteria > Bacillota > Clostridia > Oscillospirales > QAKW01 > QAKW01. The sequence continues at coordinate 5,488 of JAZNGR010000046.1, read as the reverse complement.
GTAGGGGTATAGATCCCCGCAATGATCTTGGCGAGGGTGGATTTTCCGCCGCCATTAGGACCGGTGATCGCAACAAATCGTTCATCAACGGTCAGGTTGATATTTTTTAAAATTTCCTTTTTACCGTCTTCATTCTCAACGGTATAGGAAATATTACGCAGTTCCAGCATTTTTAAACTCCTATATACATTATATACCAATCTATATTCTAACCAAACTTTTAAAAAAGGTCAAGCATAATCCAAAAGAATTCCGCTAAAAACCGATATTTTTCAAAGGGTCTGATAGCGTTTGCGGTATTGGGTGGGCGTATCCCCCCGCTGCCGCTGAAAAACCTTACAGAAATAGGATTCATCAAAGAATCCCAAATCATCGGCGATCTCCCCCACCGAGCGATCGGTAGAAAGGAGCAGGCGGCAGGCTTCTTTCAATTTCAGTTCTGTACGATAAGCTACCGGTCCCATGCCCAATTGCTTGGTAAACAGCCGTCTCAGACCGCTTTCACTGATATTGCAGCGGCGAGCAATCTCACCCACCGACAGTTCCTGTTCCAGTAAAGAAACCGCCTGTTCCAGTAATTCATTTTCCTGTCCTTTTAAGGAAAGGGTCAGTTGATGCAGCAATCGGCAAAAGCGAGATTGAAGCAAATACGGCTCATTGCGGTCATAAGATACGCGCACCTGCTCAAAGAGTTCCTCAAACAATTCCATATGAGAACCTACCCGAAGAGGTACTCCGCCCTCCTGCCCTTCACTTTCAAAATCGAGGATGAAATCCTCCAGCTCTTTGTCCGCCGCCTTCATCACCACATCATAGCAACAGCCCTTGGGCAAAAAAGCAAGATCCCCGGCTTTTAAAGAAAGACTGCCGCCTTCCCAGGTATAGTCCATCCTCCCCTTCAGCAGAAGGATCAATCCCCATTGAGGGCGGGGAGTGGATACATAGCCGCTCCAGCGGGAATTGTTCCATTGGTGGCGCTTGATCTCTTGAACCGTCATCGGGCGGAAAACATCAAAAAAGTGTAAATTTACACCGTTTTTCATGGCACATCTCTCCTTTTCTTCACTATACCACGGTTGCCCGAAAAATACAACAAAAAATTCAAACAGCCTCTTAACATCTTGTTTTGATCAAGAAAAATACAAAAGTCCCTTTGGCCGGCCGTTTCCGACCGACTCTGCAATAAAAAACACCCGTTGCATCCGCAACGGTTGTTTTTCTCGTTTATTAATACTTGATTTCATAATTGGTGCCGACAATTCCGCCCACCACACCTCTGTCTTGAAGAGGTTTATTCTCCGCGTGGGCAAGAATCCATTTATTTTTACGGAAAAGCAACGGATCCTTTTTTTCTACGGTAAGATCCGTGTTGGTGCCGGCAGGAAGAGCCACCACACAGCCAAAGCCCTCTTTTTCCACTTCGCAGGGGCAAAAATGCAAGGTGGTGGCATAGATCTCAACCACCGTTCCTGCGGGAAGGTAAAAGGCCTTGAATCTGGAAGACTCAATGGTATTCTCTTTTATATCCCAAAGATGACCCAATATGAGAACCAGCGGTGTGACCGCAACATTGATCTCCGAGGAGGTATGCCACTCGGTCGCGTTCATAAAATTACTGTGGCCACAGCAATAACCGATCTGGGTGGGCAACGATCCGAAAAACTCATTCTTGATTTCAACTGCCGTCTCCAGGCTTTCAAACGCCTCGACCGACGGCAGATAGGAAGAACCGCTTTCGGGCGGAGAGATCTTTTTTGCCGCCGCGATGAGCTCAGCCGCGTCAAAACCTTTTATGACCCTTCCAAAGGTTGCAAACGCCTGGTCGGTCACATCAAAAAGGGGGATCTCAGAATTTTGTTTTCTCAAATTTTCCAGCATTTTATCCTCTTTACAGTTTGTATCCGTTTTTCTTTAAATACTGCATAGCCGTTTCAAAATCGGGCACACTCTCCCGCGCACCGATGCCGGTGCATTTCAGCGCCGCTACCGCGCTGGAAAAATGGCAGCATTTCAAATAATCATAGCCCTTGATCACAGCCGCCCCAAAGGCGCCGTGGAATACATCGCCGGAGCCGTTGGAGTCCACCACCCTTGCGGGATAGATGGGATAAGAGATCTCTTGCTCTCCGTCATAGAGAAGGCCGCCTTTTTTGCCTTGGGTGATCACCACCACTTCAGGACGATAGGTTTCATACAATTTGCGCGCCGCCTCCTCAGCAGTAGCGCATCCGGTATGTCCCAGGGCAAACTCCTCCGAAGGAATCATAATATCGGTCAGCGCCAAGAGATCTTCAACGCCCTCATAAAGACCACCGCAATCGTAAAGGACCTTGGTGCCGGCGGCGCGGGCAATACGGGCACCTTCCACAGCGGCCTTCATTTCATTGCCGTCTACCATCAGAAGCTTTGCCTTTTGGATGGCCTTCTTTTGGGCATCATTCAGCATTAAAGGAGGCAGATCTCCTTTATCAAACACGCAGGTGCGGCTGGCGGTATCGGCGCAGAGCCAGAGCACCGAAGCAAAAGAACGATAGCCCGTTTTCACCTCGATCCATTGGGTCTCTACTCCGTATTTTTCAAAATCCTCTTTTAGAAAACGCCCGCCGTTATCATCCGTGAGGCAACCGATATAAGCCCCCTGAACGCCCAATTTTTGAGCCGCCACAAGACCGGTAGCAACCGGCCCGCCGCCTGCAGTTTTACTGCTCTCGGCTCTCATTTTGGTATCTTCGGCGGGATAGGTGGGGATGGAAATCAGCGTATCAAACACGCACGCCCCGATGCCAACGATTTCTGCCATAGCTTATGCCTTTCCGGCCGCGCCGACCAAGTTGATTTTTTCCAATGCCAGTTTCTTCACCGTTTCAATGGGGTGCTTCATAAACAGATCCACTGCAAGGGAACGGTTGGGATCCGCCAAGGTTTCTTTCGTTCCATCAGCAAAAGCACAGCATACATCGGTACCGATATTCATTTTGCGGATACCGGCTTTGATGGCCGCTTTTACCTGCTCATCGGGGATCCCGGAGCCGCCGTGAAGAACCAGCGGGATCCCGCCGGTAGCCTTTCGGATCGCTTGGATCCGCTCAATATCCAGGCAAGGGGTCTTCTTATAATGCCCATGGGCATTGCCGATCAAAACAGCAAGGCAGGTAACACCGGTTTCCTTCACAAAGCGCGCCGCTTCCTCCGGATCGGTGAATGCATCCATGGCATCGTCGTTTACACTGCCCACATGGCCGATCTCTCCCTCAACACCGACACCGACCGCTCCGCACACCTCTACAATATGCTTGGTGATGGCAATATTCTCCTCTAAGGGATGAACCGAGCCATCCAGCATAATGCCGCTGCACCCCCAATGAAGAGCGCGGGTCACCTCATATTCAGAGGGACCGTGGTCCAGATGGAAGCATACGGGAACAGTCGCCCGCCGCGCCGCCGCCACAACAGCGGGGCAGAGATAAAACCCCACCTCCTCATTGATCAAACGCGGATAGATCTGAATGATCACAGGCGCCTTGGCTTCCTCCGCCGCGGCCATCACACCCATGATCGTTTCGGTATTATAAACATTAAAAGCAGGGATACAATATCCCCCTTCTTCCGCCATCCCGATAATAGTCTGAAGATTTACAAGCATCGTTTTTCTCCTTTATTCAACAGAATGATCCAAGGTAAGATTGGGAATATACTTGCAGAATTCCCGAATCTCTTTTCGGAAATCTCCTTCGATCTCCACAAAATGATGAATATACGGACCCTCCATCAATCGGTCCTCCACCGCCTGCAGATCCTTGAATTCGCCCCAGAAATAACTGCCGTGCGTTTGAGGGCCTTCCGTGGTCTTACAAACAAGGGGCAGGATCATATAGTTTCCGCTTTCCTGATCCATCCGAGCAACGGTATATTCCCCGTCCTTTGCGCGAAGCCAGACCCGCTGGTTCACCAAGCGGGCTTCGGTTCCTTCTGCTTTCTGACTTGGAGAGAAGGGACCGCAATGCCAAAGCAACTCGGCATTTTTATTCTCGGGGTGGCGAACCGTAAACTCACCGAACAAGGGCGCTTTCTTCCCCAGAGCGGCGCTTTTCAGCAGTACCATGGTCATGGCGCTGTGAATATCGCTCTCGCAAGAGATCATATAGCCCAGCTCATTGAGCAAGCCGTACACCGCGCAGGGCGCAAGCCCGTCAAACATGATCGGGGTTGCGGTCCAGCACTCCGCCGAAAGAACATCCAGGCGGAATTCTTCAAATAAATGCTTATACATTGCCGCCATGGTCGCCATGGGCTTGATGTATTGAGGGGTCAGGTCGTCCAGACGGAAGTTTTTCAGGAAATACGCTTCATACTCTGCGATCTCCTCCCCATACAGCTCGGGGGCTGCCTTCATCCGTTGCTCGATCATAGCGAAGTTGATGGGAATGATCCGAATGCCGAATTTTTCCATCAATTCTCCCTCATTCCAGATCACCGAATAAAAAGGAGTGGGGCGGGCACCGATCTGGCCGATCCGCAAACCCTTAAAATTCTTGACCATACAAGCCACCCGAACAAATCGCTCAAAGCCCTCTTTGAACTCCTCGCTCTCTACTCGGCAGCAAGGCAGATGAGAGAAGGGAATATGGTAACGCTGCATTTGTCTGGAAACGCCGAACAGGCCGCATTGGGAGTCGGTGGGGCGCATTCCGTCCACATAGTATTCATCGTCCAGGGGAGCCCACAACAGCACCGGCTTTCCCAAGGCTTTCGCAATATCGGCGGCGGCCTCTTCATTGCCGAAATTGCAGTTGATGATCATAACAGCATCCACCGCCTCCGCCTTGAAGCGCTCCACCACCTGAGCGGCGGTAGCATCATCAAACACCAGATCCCCGATGCCGATGCCTTTATTATCTACAAAGGAGACCTGCTCACTTGCAAAGTTTTCTTCGATATACTTTACAAACCGCTCTCCCCGTTGCTCCGCAGAATACCAGGTCAGAAAGGTACCGCGGGGGCGGTCTGTGGTATTGCGGCGCATAGCCACCAAACCGATCTTAACATTATAATTCAACATAACGACCTCCTCCTTTATTCCTTATCAAAAACAACGGTGGATACCGAATCGGGCAACAGCTCCACATACCACCATTGATCCTTCAGGAAAAACTGAACCTGCCGCTTGGTATCGTTATGGTTGGCCAGAACCAAGACGCGGCTGCCGTCGGCATTCTCTGCCATCACCGCCTCCATGGGCTCGCCCACCTTGGGATACTGATGAATGGCGGGAGCATCATAGGTCACCCGAACGGGATAAACCTTTGCCCCGGGGCGCACAAAGCGGGAAACCTGCATAAAGGCTTTATACTGACCGCTATAGCTGAGAGCCCCGTCCATGGTATTGCGGGTCACCAGACCGCCGCAGAAGAAGGGGCCGATATTGGGGCCGCCGGTTTCATCCAGCATCAGATTCCAGCCGGTAAAGGTGGAATAGCCGCAGGAGAGC
>JAZNGR010000045.1:0-6497 GCA_045576575.1 Eubacteriales bacterium | reverse complement strand
AGAACGACATGGCTACGATCCGACTTGATGCGGGGAAGAGACCTTTTTGGTCTTTGCCTTCGCTTTCGCCGTAAAGCTGTTTCCACCATTCAGCGAAATAAACGCCGGAGGGTTCATAGGTGATCATCATTTCAATGGCTTTCCCTTTGCGCAGGAGCAAGGTGCGATCAATCGCGTATGCGTAGCACTCGTTGTCAACCACTAAGGTGTCCATTCGTGCATCAGCAGCGCCCTTCATTACATCATCCAGTTCGATGCCGGCAACTGCGATGGGCAACAAGCCAACAGCGGTTAAAACAGAGAAACGACCTCCCACATCATCGGGAACAACAAAGGTTTCATAACCGGTTTCAGTGGCGAGCGCCTTGAGCGTTCCTTTGGCTTTATCAGTGGTAACAAAGATATGATTCTTTGCTTCCTCTGCGCCGTATTTTTCCTCCACCAACTTCTTAAAGATGCGGAAGGCAATGGCGGGCTCGGTAGTGGTGCCGGACTTTGAAATGACATTTACAGAAAAGTCGCGACCCTCAATAATCGACATGATCTCGGCGAGATAGGTGGAGCTGATGTTGTTGCCCACAAAGTAAATCTCGGGAGTATCTTTTTTCATATTGTTGTAAAGCGGAGATTTGATAAACTCAATTGCCGCTCTGGCGCCCAGATAACTTCCGCCGATTCCGATGACCAGCAATACTTCGGAGTTTTCTTGAATCTTTGCGGCGGCAGCTTTGATCCGCTCATATTCTTCCTTATCGTAGTTTAAAGGAAGGTCAACCCAACCGAGAAAATCATTACCGGGTCCCTTTTTGCTGTGGAGCATATTATGCGCCACCTCAACATAAGGACGGAGATAATCCGGTTCGTGAGAATTGATAAAATTGCCAAGGTACTTTCTGTTTACTTTAACAGACATAAATTGTTTCTCCGTTTCACTTTCTTAAGATTATTTATACGATTTAATCATATCACAAAATATAGAGATATTCAAGTCTAAACTATGAAAAAATATTGAATCAATTCTTTAATAAGATGAGAAAATGTAATCCGAGGGATTTCCTTTTCGGCAAATAAGTCGTATGTGCCCAAAATTTCACCATTTAAGGTATAGGTGACGGTTCCTAATTTCTGGTTTTTCTCGACGGGGGCAAACACCGAATCGGGTAATTCAACGGTATAAGAAACTTGACTGTCGCTTCCTTTCGGAATTAAAAAAGAGGGAGGGGCAGGTAAGATGGGTTGGGAATAAACTTCGATTCCCTTAATAACAGTTACGGGAGCCGGGATGGGAAGGTCTTGGCAAAACAAGCTATATTGTGAAAAACCAAAATTCAATAATGCTTTAGCGCTTTCAAAGCGTTGATCGCTCGTTTCTCCCCCCATGACGACAGCGATTAATGAAAGGGAGTCGCGAGTGGCTGTCGCGGAAAGGCAATAGCCGGCATCCGAAGTGAAACCGGTTTTCAAACCTGTGGCGCCATCATAAAAACGAATCAATTTATTGGTGTTGGAAAGAGAAAAAGCACCGCTTCGCACAGTATCCATCCAAATGGTAGTGTAATCGGTTATCATGGAATGTGTCATCAGTTCACGGCTCATGATCGCAATGTCGCGGGCGGTGGTATAATGATCGGCTGTATCCAGACCGGTGCAACTGTTGAAATGAGTGTTGGTCATGCCAAGCTCAGCTGCACGACTGTTCATTTTCTCAATAAAAGAAGATAGGCTGCCGGAGATCATCTCTGCCATGGCAACGCAACAATCATTGGCGGATACAACAGCAATGCATTTGAGCATTTCGTCCACCGTCATGGTTTCGCCCTCTTTTAGATAGACTTGGGATCCGCCCATGCCGGCGGCTTCTGCGGAAACGGTAACGGAATCTGTAAGCATGATCTTGCCGGCATCCAATGCTTCCATAATTAAAAGCATGGTCATGACCTTTGTGACGGATGCAGGGGCGCGTTTTTCGTCTGCATTTTGCTCAAAAAGGACTGTTCCGGTAGTTTGATCCATTAAAAGGGCAGAAGGGACGGAAATGTCCGGTGCCGCGTCTGCTACTGACACGATTCCAAAGAGTTGGGTTAAAACTAAAACAACGCAGATAAAACAAATCTTTTTCATTACAATCATCTCCTTTAAAAGAATATATGATTTTCCTTGAAAGAAAAGACGATTTTCTCAAAATTAAAAATCCACAAATTGTTGCTTTTTAACAACATTAGATTATGCCATTCTGTATTATTATTTGTTATAATTATCTTGCGTATGTATAAATATGTGCATACGTAAATAGCAAGATTCATGTAAGGAGTGAATGTCAGTATGAAACATGAGATGAAGCGGTTGATTTCCTTCGTTGCCCTTTTGGTGATGTTGGTATCAATGTTCTCCGTCTGCGTATTTCCTGCAACTGCAGCAAGTTCGGATGCTGAATATCTGAATTTGCTTGCCAAAGCCAAGGTGGTAAATCCCGCCTGGAGCGGTATGGGGGAAGGAACCCCGGTTTCTTTCGATTATCGCGGAGTGGGCTATACCGGACAGTATGATGAAATTACTTATTTTTCATCTGTAGAAGACGCCTGGGCGCAAATCAAAAAAGAGAAGATCAAGAACCCTGTGATCCTGCTTTGCGCCGGGGACTACACAGACAATATGTATTTTGATGGCGGTGTAACCTTGATTGGTCCCAATGCCGGCGTTGATGCGGTCGATCCCGATTCGAAGTCTTCTACCGATATGAGCACGCCTTGGGCGAAGAATGATGAGCGTTTTGCCGAAGCAGTCATTAAAGCAAATATTGCCATCCATGTAATCAGAGACAAGACCATGACTACCGATTTTACTTTTGATGGTCTTTCTTTTGGCGAAGGCGGCGCAATTTTGGATAAAAAGCGTACTGCCATTGCTTCTGAAATGGTCTTTAAGAACCTGGTGTTTGAAAAGGCGGGTAATACCAATGAGGCAAAGGGCCACGCAATTGATTTGTTCTTTGAGGGCGATCCTAAAATGGAGCGTGTTGTCCGCTTAGAGAACTTGTATATCAATAACCAGAGTTTGGAAACGGTTACCAATTATACCAATGCCGGCTTTATTAGTTCTTATTTTACCGAATTGTATGCAAATAATATTGCTTACATTGATTGTGCAAGCGGTTTTCTTTCCAGAACTTATTTCGGTAATACGGTAGAACCCCATGTTGAGATTACAAACTCTTGCTTCAACAATAGCAAGGGAACTGCTAAGGGTTATGTAATCTCTGTGGATAGTGCAGCTGTTAACTGGGCTTCGGATGGTAAAGTTGGTACGGATGATGATGTTGCGGTTACCAACTCTACGAACCGCCCCGGAGCGCATTTGACGATTCGCGATAACATTTTCTATAACGCTTCCGGTGCTAATAATGGTGTGTTCCATTTTGAACTGGTTAATAAGAATACGGTTTTTGATCTGCAGAACAACTATGTGTATTCTGATACGGTTACTACCGTTTTGGATCCGGAGTTCTATGTAGACTCTTCTGCTTTGGATCAGTCTGCTTGTTTTGTGATCAAGAATAACCGCCTGATCGGAACCTATAAGATCCCCAGCATGAGAGGCTATAACCCTTATGCGGCAAATGCCTATACTTATGCAAATGTTGAAACCCATATTGATATGTCCGATAACTATTTTGGGGATATCAACGGTAATTGTGTTTATAAAGCGATTCCTGTAAATGCGGATTATTCTCGCTTGATTCGCAATTCTTTCTGGGTGAATCAGGAAATGACCGTTAGCAGCAAGGCATGGGATTTGGTGATTACAGATTGTACTTTGTCTTCTGTGGATCAACCGGCTTATACCGGCAAGGCGGAGCTTTATAAAACGAATAATAGTTCTGTTTATGACATTGGCTTTAGTGCATGTGATCCGAAGAGCAGCGTACAGTTGTATCTGAACGCAAAAGTGGAAAGTGATGGCGTTATTAAAGCTTTCAATCCCATTCCGAACAATAAGATTACCGATTCCTTATTCTCCGGAAATACTCAGACTGTTTATGCCCAGGTGACGAATGCAACCCATTCGAACATTAAACCTGTCTATGCAATTACTTTAAATAAAGCCGGCTCCTTACTTAATACAATAGATTTTGGTTCGGTTTACTCTAATGAGTATCTGATGTATGCCCCGGATGTTAACGATGTTGTTTCCGGAACCGTTTTGCCGTTTAAATGGCAGGGGACAGTATATAAAATGACTGTTGGTAAGAATGTGTTTGGTTCCGTTGATAAACTGATGGCATATGCCAAAAACAACAACATTGCAGTTCCCACCATTCTTGTTCCCGCCGGAACCTATGATGAAGAAATGGTTCTGACCGGCTCTTGTGTTGTTCTTGGTGAACTTCACGGTGTGAACCCCAATAAGAAACCCTATGAGACCATCGGTCAAAATGAACTGCTCAGCTCTGCTTGGACTTTAGATGAGCGTTGGGCGGATCGTTCCAATGTATCTCTCTTTAATGCGTGCATTCGCGTAGATGCGGCTTTGGATGATTTCATTATTACAATTGACGGTATTAAAATGGGACGCAACGCTTCCTTTGTGGATGATTCCAACCGTCAAAAAGATAATGTTCTCATCTTTAAGAATATTCATATGGAAAATGCTGGCGGCGGTGTTACTACTCAGGCCGGTGCGGCAAATGAATATCTGTTCCAATTCTCAAAGACAACAGTTGGTAAGGACGTTTTAAATGTCTATATTTCCGACAGCAGAATTGAAAAGACTGACGGTTATAGCGTATTTGGTTCCTATATTGAACGTTTGGAATTGGACGGTGTATATGTTGGCTCCGTTTCCAATGGCAAGTTCATTGAATCTCTTGAGAGCCGCAATGCGGTTGATCCTTGTGTTTCTATTAAGAATTCCTATTTTGATCATTCCGGTTACGGAAGAGTTGATTATTCGCTGATCACTCTGAATGAATCCAATAGTATTGGTTCTAAATCCAACATTGTTTATAACTTTGATAACAATGTGTTCTTGGATGCATTTCCTACCGGTGCTGCAGGTATTGATGTTTACTTTACCGGTAGAAATATGAAGTTCTACTTCACCAACAATATCGTATATGATGCGGAAAATGAAGATGTGATTTTTGGCGCTTATAAGCGTTTTGTCGGAAATTGTTCTACCGAAGATTGCTCCGATATGATCGTATTTAAGGGTAACCGTTTGATTAATTGGAATCTGCTCCCCTTAACAGATGGAACTGCAGCCGGTACGATGATTGATTTCTCAGGCAACTATTTTGCGGAGTCTTTGAAAGACACCAAGGGCTTAACTCCTTTGGCTGCAAATGTGGATATGAAATCCGGTGCTAATCTTGGCGATAGCGCTGCTACTATCGAGAGTTATACTCGTCGTAGAATGGATTATACCTATTTGGATTGGGATCTGACGGTTCGCTCTGATGCAACAAATGTAAACGATGTTTCCTTGGTGTTTAATTCCGGCATGTATGGTACCGGCGTTGTGTCTGAAGAAAAAATTGGCGGACTTGGTCAGGTTGGTAAAGTCTTTAGAGACAAGAATGTTCCGGCCGATTGTGAGGTTTATGCCGTACCCTTTACTGCAAGCGAATATGCTGATGTAAAGATTTATACGAACACCGCTTGCACAAAAGAATATGAAGTTGATGAATTGAGATTGACTTCTAGCCGTAATGTGTTCTACGTTAAGGCAAAAGCCCAGAACGGGAAGGCGGTCTATGCATCTCTGGAGATCACTCGTCAGTCAAATAAGGATTGTTCGATCCTTGGCTTTGATGATTTTCTGGTTGATGAGGCTACCAAAACCATTACCGGCTATACTTCCGGTAAGTATGTCTATCAGCCTTCTGTTGTGAAAGCATCCACCGGTGCAACAGTTGCTTTTTATGCAGAAAACGGGTGGGAGGTTGTAACTTCTGCAACTCTTAGACCGACTGCGGGTTCTCCCGTTGTTCGTAAGATTAAAGTAACCAACGAAGCAAAGACCAATGAAAAGACCTATACGCTGGTATTGAATTACTGCGCAAATCCTGCTGATGTTAAGGTGGCAGGCGTATCCTCTGTAGAGGGAATGACTTTGGTTTCCGGTGGCTTTAAGGCAACTGTATCTCCCAGCGCGAAGACCATCTCCTTTAAGCCGATTGCATTTATGGGAAGCACTCTGAAGGTTTATAATGGCACAAACTTGTTGATTCCTGATGCTGATGGCGTTTATACCGTGGCAAATACCAGTTTTGAGCAAGTTCTCCGTATGGTGGCTGCAAATGGTAGTTCCACCAAAACCTATCGCCTGACCTTTGCTAAGAAAGCAAGTTTGGATTGCGAATTGCTGTCTCTTGAGCAGGGTATTAAGACCGGCTCCGGCTATTCTGTACTCTTCTATTTTGCTGAGGCAAAGCAATTGAAAGCAACTGTGAGTGATGGTGCAACTTATCGAGTCTATTCTGATTATGCTTGTACAAC
>JAZNGR010000044.1:0-2458 GCA_045576575.1 Eubacteriales bacterium | reverse complement strand
GATACCGGTATAGCTTTGAGGACAGTTTGCTACTTCTTCAGGGGTACCGGTCGCCACCACAGTACCACCGCCCACGCCCCCTTCGGGTCCCAGGTCGATGATATAATCCGCGGTTTTGATAACATCGAGATTATGCTCGATCACCACCACCGTATTACCGGTATCCACCAGCCGCTGCAGAACAGTGATCAGCATCTGCACATCGGCCGTATGCAGACCGGTAGTCGGCTCATCCAGAATATAGATCGTCTGTCCGGTGGGGCGCTTAGACAGTTCGGTGGCCAATTTCACCCGCTGCGCCTCGCCACCCGAGAGGGTGGTGGACGGCTGACCGATCTTCACATAAGAGAGCCCCACATCATAAAGAGTCTGCAGTTTTCTTTGAATTTTCGGATGGTTCTCAAAAAAATGAAGTCCCTCTTCCACCGTCATTTCCAACACATCGGAGATCGATTTATCCTTATATTTGACCTCCAAAGTCTCCCGATTATACCGCTTTCCTTTGCAGACTTCACAAGGGATATAAACATCAGGCAAGAAGTGCATTTCGATCTTGATGATGCCGTCGCCCTGACAGGCCTCGCACCGCCCGCCGCGAACATTAAAAGAAAAGCGGCTGGAGGTATAACCCCGCGCCTTGGCGCCGTTGGTAGAGGCGAAGAGGTCGCGGATATCGGTAAAGACGGAGGTATAGGTGGCAGGGTTGGAGCGGGGAGTTCTGCCGATGGGGGACTGATCGATATCGATCACCTTATCCAGATGCTCAAGCCCCTTCAGCTCCCGCACCTTTCCGGGATAGGCCTTGGCGTTATTCAGCTCATGGGCGAGGGTACGGTAGATGACCGAATTGACCAGCGAGGATTTTCCAGAGCCGGAAACGCCGGTCACGCAGGTGAAGGTCCCCAAGGGGATCTTCACATTGATCTTTTGCAGGTTATTCTCTTCCGCACCCAACACTTCCAAAAACTTTCCGTTGCCGCTGCGGCGGGTCTCGGGGATGGGGATCTTTTTGGCACCGGAGAGATACTGACCGGTCAAAGATTCCTTACAATCCATAATTTCCTGCGGCGTTCCTGCCGCCACCACTTCGCCGCCATGGATTCCTGCACCGGGACCGATATCTACAATATAGTCGGCGGCGCGCATGGTATCTTCGTCATGCTCCACCACGATGAGGGTATTCCCCAGGTCCCTCAGACGCTTCAAGGTCGCGATCAGTTTATCGTTATCCCGCTGATGCAGACCAATGGAAGGCTCATCCAGAATATAAAGAACCCCCATCAGCGAAGAGCCGATCTGAGTTGCCAGTCGAATCCGCTGACTCTCACCGCCCGAAAGAGTTCCGGCAGAGCGAGAAAGGGTGAGATATTCCAACCCCACGCTCTTTAAGAAATTCAGCCGCTCGATAACCTCTTTTAACACTCTTGCGCCGATCATCCGATCGGTCTCGGAGAGGTCGATCTGTTCGAAATACTTCACCGCTTCCACTACCGAAAGATCGGTAACCTCGGCGATATTCTTCTCCCCGACGGTAACACCCAGCACATCGGGCTTCAAGCGCTTTCCTTGGCAAGAAAGGCAGGGGCAGTCGCTCATCACCATTTCGATCTCCCGGCGGACCCATTCGCTGTTGGTCTCCTTAAACCGCCGCTCCAGATTGGGGATAACTCCCTCAAAGGAGGTATTATAGTTCATGGAGCCGAAGGAAGAATGGCGCTGCATCTCCAGCTTCTCGCCGCCGTTTCCGTAAAGCAAGATCTTTTGTTGCTTTTCGGTCAGCTGCTCAAAGGGAGTATCCAGAGAAAAATTATATTTCTCCGCCAGGGCGCGGAAATACATCTTGGCAATATTATCGCCGGAAGATAAATACCATCCGCTGGCCTTGATGGCGCCCTCATTAACGGTGAGCCAAGGCTTGGGCACCACCAAGGAAGGATCTACCTTCATTAAAAAGCCCAAACCGTCGCAATCGGGGCAGGCACCAAACGGATTGTTAAAGGAAAACATTCGCGGCGAAAGTTCTTCCATGGAAAAGCCATGCTCGGGGCAAGTGAAATTCTGGGAAAAGAGGATTTCCTCTTCCCCTTCAGGTGCAACGATCACCAAACCATCGGCTTGATGCAGAGCGGTCTCGATGGAATCGGTCAGCCGCTGCTGAATGCCCTCTTTCATAATTAAGCGATCCACCACAATTTCGATGGAATGTTTGATATTCTTATCGAGGGCGATCTCCTCGGTCAGCTCATAAAGACTGCCGTCTACCCGCACCCTTACAAAGCCGCTGCGCTTGGCATCCTCCAGCAGTTTTTCATGGCGACCCTTTTTGGCGCGCACCACCGGAGCCAACACTGTCAGGCGGGTACGCTCCGGTAAAGAGCAGACCCGATCCACAATCTGATCCACCGTCTGCTGCGCAATCTCCCGCCCGCAAACAGGGCAATGAGGCTTGGCGATACGG
>JAZNGR010000043.1:0-21292 GCA_045576575.1 Eubacteriales bacterium | reverse complement strand
TCTGCCGAAAGAGTCACCGCCGTATCCGGCTGCTCGGTACGCAGCAGCAGCACCGCTTTTTGCCCAACTTTGGCAAATTCGGAAGCGTGGATCAGCTCCACCGCGCCGCCTGCTTGCTCAATCATGCCGATCTCATGGATGGCATAGGGCAACGGATCATGGAAATCCGAAATCAATTCATAAGTAAGGGTGTTTTTCTCCTGCAAAAGATGAGCGGGAACCTCTACTTCCCATTCGGATAAAACATGGCTGCGCTCAAAGATCTCGCCCTCGAAAAGAGGCTGACCGTTGAGGGTCAGGCGGAAGGCAGGCCATTCTTTATGGCTGAGATGCTGACCTGCCCAATGATAAAGATGCTCATTGGGCACCGAAAGGGAAAAATCGGGCAACAGCTCATAGCCTTCGCACCGCAGGGTAGGCTCTTCGATATAGAGGGTTCCCTGATAGTTGACACCCTCGATCCAGATGGCTACCGAGGCGGTCTGCTCTTTGGGAATGGTGATCTCCTTGGTAAAGGCGGTCATGGGATAGGTGCCCTCGGGCAGATCAATCTGATAAATCAGATCAGGCGGGAATGCCGCCGAAGTGGCGGGGTATCCTTCCCGATGATAGCGCACCTCCGCCCGCATCCGCAGGTAGCCGCCCTCCAGAACCGTAAGATCCTCGGCGGCGGCAGAAATTCCCATCTCCAAATGATCGGTCAGTTCATTGAAGGTCATAAAGGAGAGACGCACAGGCCATACCATAAATTTATGGATCCGCCGCGCAAAAGGCATGGGCTTGGGAGAGGAAAAATTCAGACAATAATGACGGTTGACTGCATGCTCTGTATCCAACGAATCGTCGATCTGAGCATATTGCAGGGGGCCATCGGGCTCATTCTTCCATTGATAGAATTGGTTGGTCTGCCCAACGGTGAACAACCGATAATGCTTCTCTTTTTTTCGTTCCAGAGAAAAGGTGAAGGTTGCGCCCTCTTTTTGGGGGCGCAGAACCGTTCCGTTCTTCTCGGTTTTCCAAACTAAATGATAGGTTTCAAAACTCATAGGGGATACCTCTTTATAGACGATTATAGATTGAAATAGTTTTCGTAACTGTATTTGGTGCCGGTACAAGTAGGATGATAGAGCGGTTGATCGGGGTTATGGGTGTTCTCCAACCCCTTGCAGGTACGATTAAAGAACTGATAATGGACATGATCAAAAGGCGCTGCAGTGGTAGGACCATCATGGGTGGCGCCGGTTTCGGTTTTAAAAATCGGATCATCGAAGGTGACATCGACTACATACCACTCGCCATCCAGTTTGACCGCGTTCCAGCGGTGTCTTTCGAAGGGCTCGGTAATGTCTGCCCTGGCGTTTCCTTCGATGGAGGTACAGTGGATGCCCATAGCGTGGCAGAGCACCTGGAAGGCAGAGGCATAGGCTTCGCAGACACCGGTGCCGTTGATGATGGCACCGTATGCACTAAATTCATCGGGCAGATAGGGCAGATTTTGCCCCTTCCATTTTTCCAGAGCAGAGCTGGAATAGGCATTATGAGTGATCAACCAATCGTGAATGACTTTTTCTTTTTCCACTTGCGGTAGACCCACATGAATAGTATGGATGATTTCATGAACTTTTTCGTCGAAGCGTTTCTTTTTGGCAAGAATGTTTGCTTTTAATTCTGCCGAAAGGGTGTTGCCGCTACGGCTATTTCCATCGGTGTAATGGAGTATGACATAAGTGGATCTTACCCCATTTACCGTCTTGTATTGCATTTCATAAGGAAGATCCAAATAGAAATGCTCCGGATTATCCTCGGTATAGCAGTTGTAGATCATGGTTACGGTTTCTACGGGAATCTCACCGGTGCCCATTAAGAAACATGTTTCTAATTGCTCCACTGCAGCATCCATTCGGCGATAGTATTCCTGCTTTTCGGCGTTCAGCAATTGATAATGGAAACGATCAACAACGCGGATCGTTTTATGTAGACTGCCCTGGGTATGAGTATAGGTGACAAATCGTTTCAAAATAGTTGCCAACTGGGCGCGGGTGGTCTGCCTTTCGGGCGCCAAAAGGACAACGTTATCTTCTTCGGTGCCGTTGATCAACCGTTCGGCAAGGGTCCAGGAAAACGGAACGGTTGCATAGTCGGGAACGGTCCCATGGTCCGGGAAAGCGGTAAGGGCGGCAGTTTTAGAGGTGTCATATCCGTGAAAGTCTTTGGAATAGCGATAGAAAACCGCTGCCGCTTGGGCGCGGGTCAGAGGCTCTTCCGGGGAAAAGGTGGTGGCGCCGGTTCCTTTCACAATACCGTGATTATATGCCCATGCAACCGCGGTTTTATACCAATCCTGAATATTGTCGGTAAAAGGATCCCCGCTTGCAGCGGGCGTCCCTTCCAACCGCCAGAGGATGGTAACTAATTGGGCGCGGGTAACGGTTCCGTCAGGGTCAAACCGACCACCGCCGACTCCGTTCATTAAAAGTTCGTCACTTGCCCAACGGACTGCGTCGGTATACCAGTCGTTGGAAGAAACATCCGAATAAGTTGCTGCAGTTGCCGCCAGGGGCATGGAGAGCAGCAAAACACAAATCAGTATCAAAGACAGGAACTTTTTCATAAAAACCTCCATTATTCCTCCGGCTTAAACGCAGGCATTAATTGCAATTTGAAAAGATTCATTTTATGCAGGCGGTCGATCCGCTCCTTTTTGGCAAGATCTTCGATCTCGCCGGTGCGGATATAGCGATCCAGTTCCGCATAGGTGAAGCCCAAATTATCTTCATCGGTTTTGCCGCAAAGCCCGTCGATGGGCACCTTCTCCACCAAGACCTCCGGCAGACCCAAAAGGGCGCCGATGGCTTTTACCTCCTGCACCGTCAGGTTGCTAAGGGGCGAAAAATCGCCGGCGGCATCGCCATAGCGGGTGGAATAGCCTACCCAATCTTCCGAAAGGTTGCAGGTGTTAACGACCCGCCCGTTGCAGCATTGACTGACCGCATAGACCGCCGCCATGCGAATGCGGGGCGGCAGATTGGTTTTGGCTTGGGTGGACAAGGGCAGGTCGGCAGGAAATGCAGCGGTTATACCTTCAAGGGCATCTTTGATATTGATTTCATAATGCCGGATGCCCAAATGGTTCACCAAAAGATAGGCCATATCAATATCATGTTGCTCTCCGCAGGGCATCAATACGCCGATGACCCGCTCCCGCCCTAAGGCTTCCACGCAAAGAGCGGCAGCGATGGAACTGTCTTTCCCGCCGCTGATGCCGATCACAGCATTGCAATCGGGGCCGTTTTCTTCAAAAAAGCGGCGGATCCATTCAATACATTGATTTTTTACTTTTTCTGCAGGGAACATTGGATCGCCTCCTTCAGGTTCTTGGCATAATGAGCAAAACCTGCGCTGTTGGGATGCAGGCGGCCATCGAAAAAGAGGGCGGGATCCTTGGGAACCAAATCAAGACCCACTAAAACCGTAATGTTGGGATATTCGGCGCCGATGGCTTTAAGATCCTCGGTCACCAAGGGGAACTCCCCATAGAGATAAGGCTCCTGATCCTTCCGCCAGAGGGGAGTCATCAGGAAGATGGGGGTATGGGGATGGCGCTCCGAAAGGGCGGTGAGGAATAAGCGGGCGTTGGTCAGCAGCTCCTCGCGGCTCTTCTTCTTCCAATCGTTGGAACCATAGGCAACGGTGATCATTTGGGGCGCCTGCGCGGGGGCGCATTCCGCCAGGGCGGGGAAAAAGGTCTCGCCGCCGATGGCTTTATTGAAGACCTCCATTCCAAGGGCATCCGCCAGGCGGTTGGAATAGCTCTCGGAAGGGTAGGCGGCATCATAGCCATGGGTAATGGAATCGCCGTACATTAAAAGGATCGGCCGCTTCTCCAAGGGGCGGCAGAAGGTGGCCCCCTCCAGGGTCAGATCCTTGAGGAGCATCTCCCGCGACCAGGGCAGATAGATCTCCAGCGTCTTCTCCCCCGCTTCCAAGGGAAAGCGTTGGGCAAAATCCCCGCCGGGGCAGCAAAGCTTCAGCGTTTCAACATCCATCTCATCGGTGTAATTGCGGATGGCACCTGCCCGCTTGCCATCGGCCTGCACCTCCACGGAAAAATAAGAGCGGGAGGAGCCGCGGTCGGTTACCGTCAGCGCCAGACCTACTGCTGATGCATCGGTGGTAAAGGTGATGCGGATGCCTGCGGCGGAGAGGCATTTATCCTTTAAGGGATTGGTCTCATATGCCGCAAGTTCTTCTTGGGTAAACCGCAAAAAGCGGATCCCTTGGGGGGTATTCAGCACCTGCTCGGCGCCGCGGGTATATTTTTTAATCTCATCAAATGTTAATTTCATTTTTCATCCTTTGCAATGAGGTCGATGATGGCGCGCGCCTTTTTCGACCAGTCGTTTTCTCGTGCTTCCCGATCCAAAAGTTCAATATAGGCGGGATCCTTGGCCTTTTTGAGGGCAAGGTCTAATTTTTCAAGAAAGTCCTCATGATCCTTGCCGATGAGCACGCTTTCAAATTTGCGGCACTCATTCATATCGGTGGTCACAATGGGTTTATGCAGCGCCATATACTCAAAGATCTTCACCGGATTGGTGGCGCGGGTAATATTGTTGATCTTAAAGGGGATGGTCAACACATCACAGCGGCGAGCATAGTTTTTCAAAATCATATAGTCCCGCGGACCGAAGAAATAGATGTTCTTTTCTTCTCCGGTCAGGTTTTCGTCGAAGGATTCATCGTATTTAATGCCGAAGAGAACAATGGAGTATTTGTCGGTAGCAGCGATCTTTTTCAAAAGGTCGTAGTCGAACCATTTGGCCAGGGCACCGTAATAGCCGATGACCGGCTTGCCCGCCTTAAATACTTCCTCAAATTCCGGCTCAAATTCGTAGCGCTTGTCGAAGGATTCAAAGAAACTGTAGTCCACACCGTTGGAAGAAACGGTCAGATTCTTGGTTCCCCGATGGCGCACCACATCCTCATAAAGCAGATCGGCGGTCACCACCACATAAACATCTTGGTTGTTCATGATGTAGTCGTATTTATCCAAGATATTTTGGGGCACTTCCTTGGTGCCGGCAAGCTCGGGGGAGATATCGTCGATGTATTCATAGATAAATCCGAAACCGTTGTCCATATAGGTCTTGATGTCCTGCACCGAGAGTTTCCAATCGGTGGAATAGAGCTGAATATATTTGGGTTTATCCAGTTCCGCCAGTTCTTCCATCAAGATCTTATTGAGTAACACATTGTTATAGTTGATCAGATAGAGATTGTCGCTATGCTTTCTCAAGGTTTTGATCTGATCGGTCATGGAGGTTACTTCATAAAGAACCAAGCAACGGCTTTTTGCCAGATTGTTGGCAATGTGCTGGGGGCGCTGGAAGAGCGGAACATGGTACCCGAAACTGCTTCGCCAAAGCACCACCCGATTATAGCGAGGGTCGTTGAGGATCCGCTGGATCTTTTTGCGATAGGCAGTGGGGTTGCAGAAGACCGCAAGGCTCCATTTATCCAGATAGTTGGCCTTAATATAGGCATACAGCTTTTTCCAGAACATGATAAAGCCGTATTTTTTATAAACGTTGATCAGTTTGGAAAGTTTTTCGTTCATTGTCCCTCATTTTCCTTCAGTAAATCAATAATGACGGCAGCCTTTCTCGACCAGTCGTTTTCTTTTGCCTCTTTGTCGAGGAGCGCCAGATATTTTTTATCTTCTTTGAGGGTTACCGCCCGCTCTAATTGACGCAAGAAATCTTCATGATCTTCGGCAATGAGCACCGAGCGGTATTTTTTACACTCGTTCATGGCGGTGGTTACAATGGGTTTATGCAACGCCATATACTCAAAGAGTTTTAAGGGAGAAGTGGCTTGCGTGATGGTGTTGATCACAAAGGGGATGGTAAGGATATCCATTTTTACTGCGTAGTATTTCAGCACATGGTATTCTTTGGGCCCCAGAAAATAGACATTTTCCAGCGATGCAATGCCGCTTTCGCCATAGGATTCGTCGTATTCAATGCCAAAGAGGATCACATTATAGCGTCCATCGGCATTGATCTTTTTGATCAAATCATAGTCGAACCATTTCGCCAAAGCGCCGTAGTAACAAACGTTGATTTTTCCATTGTTGAGGATGGATAAAAATTCCGGTTCATAGGGGAAGTCGGGGGCATATTCCTGGAAGAAGGAATAGTCTACCCCGTTGCAGGCAAAGACCATATTGGTCTCTCCGCGCTTGGATTGAACATCCTCATAAAGTTGAGCGGCGGTGGTGACCACCGGAACGGTGGGATCGCTCATCACATAGCGATATTTATCCATCACATATTGGGGAATCTCTTCGGTGCCGGAAAGTTCGGGGGAAATATCGTCGATATATTCATAGAGAATATGGAACCCGCGGCGGCGATAATCTTCCACTTCTTCCATGCTCATGGACCAGTTGGTGGAGTAGATCTGGATATAAACCGGCTTTTGAACAGTGGCAACGGTATCCTTGATCAAGCAATGGAGTTCATAGTTTTCAAAATTGACTAAATAGAGGTTTTCCGCCTCTCGTTTAAGGGTGGTTACAGTGTCGGAGGCGATGGTTACTTCATAGAGCACTAAGCAACCCTGCTTGGAAAACTGCTTGGCAATATGCTGAGGACGCTGATAAAGCGGCACATTCCAACCAAAAGGACTGCGCCAGATGATGATGCGGTCATAGTGCTCGCTTTTTAAGACCTGAGTGATCTCATTGCGCAGAAAATGGGTGCGCTGATCGTTGGCAAAGTCCATCATTGCTTGAGCCTTGGATTGCCAGGTGTTCTCTTTTGCTTCTTGAATCAAAAGAGCGCGGTAGTCTTCCTGCTTTATGGCGACGGTTGCCTTCTCCAACGCAGAAAGAAATGCGTTGTGGTCTTTAGCGCAGAAAACGGAGCGGTATTTTTTACATTCCGGCAACGCGGTGGTTACAATGGGTTTTTCCATTGCCATATACTCAAAGAGTTTGACCGGGCTGGTGGATTCGGTGATCTCATTGATGAGGAAAGGAATAATGCAGATGTGGCAGTTGCAACCGTAGGCGGGCAGATCTTCATAGCCCTTTCTGCCCAAAAAGTAAACGTTCTTTTCCTCTAAAACACCGCTGGCAGAGAGGGTGTTGTCGTAATCCTGGCCGATCAGCACCACCGAATATTGATCGGTCGCGGCAACTTTTTTGATCAGTTCATAGTCAAACCAGGCAGCAAGAGCGCCGTAGTAGCAAAGGGTGGTCTTCCCTTGGGCAAGAATCGGCGCAAGATCTTCGGGGACTGGGTATTCTTGGTAAGCAAAATGCGTATAGTCTACACCATTGGTAATGAGCGCGGGAACTTTGACGCTGGATTTTTCGATCTTTTCTTTTAAATTGTTTGCAGTGGAGATCACAAAAACATTTTCATCTCCCAGCATCCATTGGTGGCGCCGCATCAGATCATCGTAGGTTTCGCCGGAGAGTTCTTCGTTGAGATCGTCCACATATTCATAGAGGACCTTATAGCGATAGTCCTCATATAGTTTGATGCGATCGTAAGGGATAAAGTCGGTGGAATAGACCATCAGGTATTTATTATAGAACCCGCTCAAAAACTCCAGCAAAACATCCCGATAATAGCCCAGATCAATCAGGATCAGATTATCCTTTAGTTTGCGGATGCGAATCTTGCCGTCGAAATCGCCATCTTCGCTGGAATGGTAAAACATCACCGTATCGGCAGGAAGATTTTCGGCGATTTGCTGGGGGCGTTGTTTCATGATTTTATTCCAGCCGAAATTGTTTTCAAAGATAATGGCGGCTTGGAATGCGGAAATATCCACCATCCCCTCCAGCAGTTTCAACTGCTTGGCAAGATTGCGGAAGGCAAATTTATAGCGAAGAACGCGCACCACTTTCTTTATGGTGGCCCAAAGCCCGTTGCGCTTTATGCTTTTAAGACCCTTTTTAAAGAGCCGACGGAATTTATTGATGATATTCATGGCAGATTCCCCTCTTTATTTGCTGATGACCCATTGATAGTATTCATCGCAGACTTCTTTGCCACCGATTTTTTGCACCACACCGTGGTCGATCCAAACAACCGTGTCGCACATATCTTTTACCTGCTGCGCAGAATGAGAGACAAAGAGCACCGTTGTGCCGCCGCCGATCATGCTGCGCATTTTTTCGGCGCTTTTATTTTGAAAGGCGATATCGCCCACCGAAAGAATCTCATCCACAATCAGGATCTCAGGCTCCACAATGGTGGCAATGGAAAAAGCAAGCCGCGCCACCATTCCGGAGGAAAAGTTCTGCACCGGCACATCCAGAAAATCATGCAGTTCCGAGAAATCCACGATCTCTTGAAACTTACTGTCGATCAATTCCTTGGAATAGCCCATGATGGCGCCGTTGAGATAGATATTCTCCCGCGCGGTCAGTTGGGGATCAAAACCTGCGCCCAGTTCGATCATGGGGCAGATGTTGCCATATGCCTTCACATTTCCTTTGGTGGGCTTCATTACTCCCGCCACAATTTTCAGGAGGGTGGATTTTCCGGCACCGTTGGTGCCCACAAAGCCGATGACTTCGCCTTTCTTGACTTTGAAGTCCACCTCTTTTAAAGCCCAGAATTCCTTCTTTTCCTTTTTCTTGCCTTTGCCCACATCCACAAACCATTGCTTAAGGGAAAAGCCTTTTTCAATGCCGAGGTTGAACCGCATCGAAACATTATTGACCTCGACCATATATTCATTTTGATTCATTTTGTTCACCTCGTTATACATAGTAGATGAATTTATCTTGGTTTTTCTTAAAGACGAAAAGTCCCAGCAGCAAGAAACCAAGACCGAAGGCTAAGCAAAAGAGCCAGGCAGAGGGTTCGGGGATCGTGTGATAAAGAATGATCCGCCGCGTAAAGTATACAAACCAATAAAGGGGATTGCACTTTAAGATCAGTTGCAGCGCGGGATGGTCGATGATGGACGCATCATACATAATGGGGGTCATATAAGTCCAAAGGGTCAGGATCACTCCGTAGATATAAAACATATCCCGCAAAAAGACTGCAACGGTAGAGAGGATCAGCCCGAAGCCTAATGTAAACATAAAGAGGCAGATATAGCCATAGGGCAACAGCAGGTGATAAACATTCAGGCCGGTGCCGGTCAACAGAATGATGGCATAGAGGGGGATCAGGGTTAAAAGAAAATTGATACCAACAAACAGACATTTGGAGACCGGGAAAATATACTTCGGCATATAGACCTTATTGATGAGGCTGAAATTGGCAACTACTGAGCTCATGGCAAGGTTGGATGCCTCGCTGAAATAGTTGAAGATGACCAACCCGCTCATCAGGTAGACCAGATAATTGACTCCGGGGGTGCTGAATTTAAAGACGTTGGTGAACACAATGGCCATCACCGCCATGGTCAGCACCGGATATAAAAGACTCCACAAAACGCCCAGCACGCTCCGCTTATATTTCACCTTGAAATCGCGGGAGACCAACTGGCGCAAAAGGAAGTTCCATTTTTGATAAACATACTTGATATTATTCAACATTTTGGTTTCTTTTTCCTCCATCTGAAAATGGGCGTACACACTACTATCTTAACACACCCATCACATAATATCAAGTATATTCCATATAGTTAAAGAGAAGAAAAAACGGAGTGACGAGGTCACTCCGTTTTATTTTCAGGTCTTTTTCATTTTCATCTTGCGGGCGATGAGGGACAGAACCAATAAGAGAATATAGAGACAGCCGATGGTGATAAAGATGGCCGGCCAGCCGAAGGTATCCTTCATAAATCCGAAGAGAACCGCCTGCACCGCGGCGCCCAGATAGACCGCCCAATCCAAGATGCCCACAATGGTGGACGAAAAGGCGCGCCCGCCCATGTCGCCGGCAACGGCCCAGATAACTCCGGTCACCATGCCGGAGACGCCCACTAAAAAGAGCATGGCCGATGCCGGCACTTGGCTCTTGATAAAGGGGAAGCAGATCATGCCGAAGAAGGTGACAACAGAGGCCAGCGCCAGCATGGGTTCCCGCTTGCCCTTGAAGACCTTATCGGTGATCAGAGGGAACACAAACATTGCGCAAGCCTGACCAAAGGGCAGCAGAATAGAACTGAAGATACCCTCTTTAATGGAGAGACCCAGAGATTCGGTGAAATAGGTGGGGACCCAGGTCAACAACCCATAGCGACCAACGCCGGCAATGGCAGAGATCAAGCAGAAAATCAGCACCTTCGGCTCAGAGAACAGCACCTTATAGGGATAAAGATAGCCTTTTTGATCCATTTCGGCGGAAAGCGCCGCATCCCGCGCGGCGGCTTCTTGATCCTCTTCTTCAAAGGGTTGAAGACCGATGTCTTCAGGCTTTTCTTTGAAGAGGAAGAAAAAGGCAATCAGCATTAAAAGCATGGGGATCATGGGATAACGGAATGCAGCGCGCCAGCCCCATTCGGGGTTCATCTCCAAAGAGAGCAGGATGGTGAGATAGGTGACGACCTGCGCCAGCCCCGAAAAGGCGGTGGCAAGTCCCGAGGCGAAGCCGCGGTTTTTCTTGGGCCACCATTTATTGAGCACACCCAGACCGTTGGACCAAACCATGGATTGGCAAAAACCGTTGAGTCCCCAAAGAACGGCGATCACCGGAATGGAATGTTGAAAGGAAATCAAAATATTCAAAAGGGCAGAAGCGGCAACACCAAACATCATAAACCGCTTATAGCCGAAGAAAGCACCCAGCCGTCCGTTGATCAACTGCCCGAAGGCGTAGCACCAAAAGAGCGCGGAGGAGACCACACCCATGGCGGCGGTGGTAGAACCCAACCCTTCCGCCATCTGGGTCATAACCAAATTGATGTTTTGCCTTCCGTTATAGAAGAACAGATAAGTCAGCCCGAAGCTGAGAAGCATCTTCCAGGCAAAAGAGCGAAATTTGCGGTAATCCGCGGGAGTATAACCGTAGGTATTCATAGGCTTATTCTCCAAAGATGGCGCGATCCGCTTCATCGAAGGGCAGGATCTCTTCCGTTACCCGTGCGTAATCGTCCAGATTGTCGATCTCATCCACATAGTAGTCTTCATAAGAGAACGCGCGAACATTCAATGCGGGGAAGATCTCGTTGAGTGCGTTTTCCGCATAGCATTTATCCTGACCGTCGTGAATGAACTCTACTACCTTGCCGATCCAGGCGGAAGCAGTAGCCTTGTCCATCTTATAGAAGGGCTGGAATGCATAGCAATCTTCATCAAAGATGTGGATGGAAACTTCCATCACCTTGCCGTCTTTAATTCTGCCCTTGAAATCCTTTTCGGGCAAAGCTTTTTTGAAGTTAACAGTTGCGGCGCTGCTGTCGCTGCAGTTCAAAAGGTCATGAGCCAGTTTGCGGTTGAAGACCAGATCTCCGTGCAGGAAAACCAAATCGTCATTCATATGCTCCCGCGCTAAAAACATGGAATAGATGTAGTTGGTCTGGTCATAGATCTTGTTGCGCACAAAGGTAAAGTTCAGCTCGGGGAAATCGGCAGCCTCTGCTTTGAGTTGCTCTTCAAAGGGGCCGGTGGTGATGATAAAATCTTTGATCCCTTCTGCACTCAGCAGACGGATCTGCCGATGAAGAATGGTCTCACCGTTCTTCAGCTGTGCCATGGATTTATGATGGGTCTGAGTAAATTCGCCCATCCGATTGCCAAAACCGGAATTAAAAATAACTGCTTTCATATTCAATACCCTTTCTTATAAACGATTTTGTAAGGTGACAAGAGGAATCCGAACCTTGTCACCTTAAGCCCGCTCATTATAGAAAAGATTTTAAGGAAAGTCAACAAAAAATCAACATTTTATGAAAACTCGTCTTGAAAAATCACCTAATGTTGATTTATAATAACATTGAGGTGTTGACTATGTCCATCGGAGCCAATATTAAAAAGAGAAGATTTGAATTGCGGATGTCTCAGCAGGAACTGGCAGATGCCATGGGTTATAAGACCCGCTCTACCATTGCCAAGATCGAATCGGGAGAAAACGATGTCTCCCATCGCAAATTGCAACGCTTTGCTGTGGCGCTGGATACCACTCCCGAGGCGCTGATCTCGGGGTATGCGTCGATCCTGCCGCCCCAAGAGACGCCTGTTGATGAAACCAAGCGGAATAAAAACATCGCGGTGATCCTGGCGGGCGGGAAGTCCGGCAGAAACCGCCAGAATATTCCCAGCCAGTTTATTCATGTGAAGGGCAAGCCCATTCTAGTCTATTGTATGGATGCCTATCAGGCCCATCCGGCGGTGGATGAGATCTATGTGGTCTGTTTGAAGGGGTGGGAGCATATTGTGAAGGCGTATGCTGAGCAATACGGCATCTCCAAGTTGAAAGGGTTGATCCCTGCCGGTATCAGCGGTATCGGTTCGCTGAAAAATGCCCTGGAGACCATCAAGGATCGCTACCGCCCCGAGGATTTTCTGATCATTCAGGAATCCACTCGCCCCATGGTCAGCGTGGAGACCATCTCCCGCCTGCTGCAGGCGGCCACTCCCTCGGGGAGTGCCACCATCTGCCATTCCATGAAAGATTACGTGCAGTTCCGCCTTGCCGATGGCAAAGCGGAATATGTGGATCGGGAGGCCACCATTGCGTTGCAGTCCCCCGAAGCCCATCGGCTCTCCGTTGTAACCGAAGTGTTTGAGCGGGCCAAGCGGGAGCAGCATCCCTTAACCGAAACCTGCTGTACCATGCTGCTTTATAATTTGGGCTATCCCATCAATTTTATTGAAAGCAGTGTCAATAACATCAAGATCGTGCGGGAGGAAGACATCGCCGCCTTCGGCGCCTTGGTGAAAGAATAGAAAAGAATAAGGAGTACACGATGACCTATATTGAAGACGGAAAAACAAAGCAGCAGTTTCGTTGCAGTAACAGCAAAAAGAACATTTTTTTGATCGGGGATTCCATTCGCTTGGGGTATTGCGCCTCGGTGCGCGAAGCGTTGGCGGATATTGCCGAGGTTTTCTATGTTGACGATAACTGCCGCAACACGCAATATGTGATAACCAACCTGAATCGCTGGGCAAATATGTTCAGCGACAGAGCCCTTGTTGATGTGGTTCAATTTAACTGCGGCCATTGGGATATCGCCCATTGGCGCGGCGGAGCATTTTCGCTTACAAGTGAAGGGGAATATGCGCGAAATCTACAGATCATTATGGATATGATCTCGGAATTGTTTCCCCGTGCAAAGATTGTATTTGCAACCACCACAACCATGAACCCCAGCGGGCAGACAGGTGTAAACCCGCGAACAAACGGGGAGATTTCCCGTTACAACGAGATTGCCAAAGGGGTGGCAGACAAAAACAATATCGCCGTGAATGACCTTTTTTCCATCACGAAAAAATGGGACAGCTCGTACTATAAAGACTATTGCCATTTCACGGATGAAGCCAATACGGTTCTCGGTCAGGCGGTGGCAACAACATTAAAATCGCTTTCAGCCGTATAAACAAGTGCTGACGCAGGAACGGCGTTACACGACAGAATAAAAGGGGCTGTAAAAATAGTCCGAACCGCAAAGGGCAAGAAAAAACAAAGACCTTTTCAAAAAGACTCTGCCTCAAAACTATAAATAGGAAGGGAAATATCGAAAATTTCGATATTTCCCTTTTTATTTTATGCCCTTTGCTATCTCCAAACCGAGCCACTCGGCGTATCACATACGCCTTCGGGTGACCCGCCGCCAAAGGCGGCGGCTCGGTTTGAAGGTTTCAAACAATTTTTTCGACCCCCAAAAAAGGGGCTGTAAAAAATCATTGATTTTTTTACAGCCCCTTTTAAATTTTTTATACCTCGATCTGTTCTTTGGACCAGCCGCTGTCGGCATAGGTGTTGCCCTCAAAGCTGAGTCGGCGCAGGAGAGAGGCGGTTTCGGCATCCAATCGGCTGGAGGCCGACCAGGGGAAGGTGACGGCGCCGCATTCCTTGGCGCAGCCCAAAATACTGGGCATTTTTTCTTTTAAGGTATGCCAGGTGGTCATCATGATGCCGAAGAACCCATGGTCGGCGATGGTCTTTGCATAGGCGGCATAGTTTTTCGGCTGATACCAAGGGGCGCCCATGGCATCGCGGATATTGCCCTTGAGGCTTAAGAGAGGCTCAATGGGGGCCTCGGTCATCTCATACTGCCAGTCCACCATCACTGTTGCGGGGTTCAGGGAGCCCTGCAGCAGCACCACTTCTTCGGGAGCGCAGGTGGCATAGGCGCGGACCTTTTGGTTATATTTATCCCGCTCCAGCATCATATCCATCCAGACCATGGGGCGGCGCCCCTCGGCCGCCACCTCATCGGTCAGTTCCTTTAAGAAGGCGGGGAGCAGCTTGCGTTTTTCGTCGCAATGGGTATAGAAATAGGCCTCATCGCAGCCGATATGGATGTATTCTCCCTGGCTGAAGAGGTCATAAAGCTCCTTGCGTACCGCCTTCAGCAGGGCTTTTACCGCCGGAGATTCGATGTTCCAGGCCCAGCCGTCGGGGGTGAAGAGATGCTGAAGGCGGGGATTCTGATCCAATACCACATGCTTGCCGTATTTGATGCGGCAGGCAGAGGCGTGACCCAATTGGTTAAACATGGGAATGGGCTCGATCCCAAGGTCGCGGCATTCCCGGATCAACTCCTCGGCCTGCTCCTTGGTAAAGGCATGGGGCCAGGCCAGCTCTTTTAAGCAATCGTATTGAAGCATCCCCCAGAATTCGATAACAAGATGGGTATATTGACAAACCGCCGCCAGACGGATCAGCTTTTTAATAAAATACAGATCGTTTTCGGGGAAGACACAAACATGTATCATGCGATTTTTAATTTTATAATCACTTTCTTCTGCGGTGGTTTTGATTTTAGAAACTTCATTGTCGTATTCAATTTTCATAAGCAAAGATGCAAACCCACGCATAAGACCGCCATAGTCCTTACCAACGATTGCAACACCGTTTTCGTCAACCCTTAATGCGTATTCTTTATCTGGTGAAAGCGTTGGTAGCTGCGTATCGCCTAAGCAGAAAGTGAAATTTTCGCCTTTATTTAAATCTATTTCACCGGTGGTTAAAGTAAAACTGTTCCAAAGCTTTTTGACAGTTTCATTATTCATTCTTTCATCGGCAACAGCTATTGATTTGCTGTCCAATACTAAGTATTCGCTCATTGAAAATCACCTCGCTTTTGCTATGTTATAGTTTAACAGCCTTTCCCGTTGCAATACTTTCATATACTGCATTCATGGCTTCAATTGTTTTCTTATGCCACTTAAGGTTGATAAGCGGTGTTTTTGAGTTTCTGATATTATCGACAAATTCGTCAATAAGACCTATCCACTCGTCAAAATAAGTGTACTGAACGGTGTAACGATCATTAGGACAACCGTTATGGTAAACATTAGGACCGAAGCAATCAGCCATCACTGTCCCGTTTTCGCCGTTTAATGTGATATTAACTTCCATACGTTTTGGGAAGACCTCCCATCCAGGACCGGGTACTTTTAATCGTTCTTCCATTTTAGACCAAGATGGGTCAAGAGAAAATATAGTTCCGTCCTTCATTCTGCCGATAACTGAAAGCATATCTTCTTCCTCGATATCAGGACGAATATTAGGTGCCACTTCAGCATAAATACTGTCAAAATCACTACCTGTCATATGACGAATCATATCAAAGATATGTGGATGGTCACAAAGCGCACCGCCTCTGAAACGCGGGTCACCTTCTTTAATTTGAACGCGTTTACCATAACTCTTTTCTGGAACACCTTGCCAAGGAAATGCCCAAACTGGTGATAAAGTAATATTTGTTGCATTGAAAGACTTAATTTTGCCGATTTCACCATTAGCAACTAATTCCTTCATACGAGCTATTACTGGATTATAATGCATTTCAAGTTCAATTTGACAAACGAGATTGTTCTTTTCAACTATATCAATCATCTCATCATATTCATCCATATCGAAAGTTGGTATTTTCATTGAAAGAATATGAATACCGCGTTCTGCACAAAGCTTCATTTGTCTTAAATGTTCGCAGTTTTCACTAGCAAGTACAACCGCTTCAATTTCAGGGTGAGCGTCAAGCATTTCAATTTCACTATCATAACATGGGATACCCTTAACACTGTTAAGAAAAATCTCTTTAACTTCATCATTAGCAGTAGCTACAGCTACCCAGTCGAGTTTAGGATTATCCATCAATGTTTGATAATATTTTCTTGTATGACCATGAGTCATACTCATCATAGCAATCTTTAAAGGTTTCATTTTAAATTACCTGCCTTTCACCTGTTGCAACAGATTCTTTCGCCTTTTGAACTAAAACTTTAAGATAAGAATCTGTTGCCACCATTTCGTCTTTGGTGCCCTTTTGAGCAATAGTAAATGCAGAACGAACAATGGCAATATCTTCAATAGATAATCCATATAATTCAAAGTCGACATCAGTAAATTTCTTGTTTTCTGCACCGAAAACATAAATTGAATCCTGTTTTAACTGAGCATCAACTACAACGTCACAAGCAATACCTCTTTGAGATATAATTTCGTGCTTATCCTTTGCAGTTTCACCTTTAGAAAGTGTAGCAGAAACTTCAATTGTACAAACTATTCCGCCTTCTGCGGTGGCAATAACATTAATTGTATTATCATTCTGCATTGCAGTTACACCTACAATTTTCTTGCCTAATATGTACTGACAAATATCAAATTCTCTATAAAGTTCCTTAAAGATATCCGTCCCTTTTTCAACTATACGGGCGACACGCATAACGCTTATACCCTGCAAAGTTTCACCTTGCACGATATTTTTTAACTCGATAAATCTTCGCTCGAGCCTATGGGACAGAATCGGTGTGTCTACACCTGCTATAACTGCTTTTTCGCGGTCCTTAAACTCGACTTTTGTTTCTACTGAATATTTATCAAGTAAAAGTCCTAATTTTTCTTGTAAAAATTTCATTTGCAATTCTCCTATTAAAGCATTTTTACTCTTGGTTTGTATTTCTCCAAGTAAGCAGCGTTCTTTTGGTCGCCACCGGGAGTATTGGCACTGGACCAAACAGGCGGTGTGATTCCTCTATCAATACATTGTTTTACGCACTCGATTTCAAGCAAATGAGCAATATAAAAATCTGCGATATTGGATATAGGACCTATCGGGGTATCAAGTCCCGGAACATTAACAACAGCATCCCCAACGGGATTAAAATCTTCTATGCAAACATCTGCATAATCGTTTAAATTAGTTTTATTTGGATGACGGATAAAATG
This sequence comes from Eubacteriales bacterium, assembly GCA_045576575.1. GTDB lineage: Bacteria > Bacillota > Clostridia > Oscillospirales > QAKW01 > QAKW01. The sequence goes on along the minus strand of JAZNGR010000043.1, from coordinate 3,974 downwards.
GTCTTCGGGCATTTTTTCCTGCCAAGCCTTGCTTGAAACCGCAATAATTTTAACGCCGTTTTTCTTTGCTTCCATAGCCGCATCAATAGTTGCAGGATTGATACCTATATTATGGAAAATAATGAGTAAATCATCCTTTTTTAAATCATAATATTTAATTATTGAAGAGCCGAAATTTACAGTTCTTTCAAGTTCAAGATATTTAAGCGCTTGATTAAATACTGAGAGTCCTGTTTCCATAATTGGATTTATGCAAGATAGTCCACCTGCACGGAAGAACATTTCACCAACGGGTAGTGTAGTGTGACCGCCACCGCCGTATACGTTTATAAGACGGTCGTTTTCAATAGCATCTGCCATTAATAATGCAGCCTTTTTAATATTCTCTTCTTGAGTTGCATTTATTTTTTCAAGATTTTCTAATATGCTTTTAAAATAACCAAAATCGTTCATTTATTTTTCCTCCGTATTTAAAACACGTTTATAATTTCTTCCGATATTATCCCAAAGTTCAATCGGGTCTTTTGCGGCAACAGAAGTACCGTAACCGCCTCGGTATGTCCAAGTGGCGAGACGGTCAACGCCTAATTCTTCGTACATATCAACAACCTTGTCAATCTGTGCGAAATCATCAGGACGCTTATTGTAACCCATAAGCCAACGCTCACTCTGTTTGCCATATTTCTTAGCCATTGCAACTGTTCTTTCGGTGATTTCGCGGAAGAAACTTTCGGGTAATGACCAGTTAATAATTGTAGTTGAGAATACATCAAAATAAGGGCAAGATGCAACCATATCCCAGTTGTCATAACCGCGAAGTTCGGTTACATAGTAACTGTTAAGTGTTGCGTGAACACAGCAGGTAATTTCAAGGTTAGGATTATATTCTTTAAGTGCCTTAGATGTATCAGAAAGGGTAAAGAGAGCCTCGCGCCATCTGAACTGCTTAACATCATCATTCATAAACTTGGGCATTTCATAGTCGTAGTATTTTTCAAATTTCTTCATGCACTCGGGACAACGGCAAGCCCAATCGTCTCCTGCACCACCTGTTATAGAAGCATAAGATTTCGGGAAAGCGTAATGCGGCTCATCCCAAAAGAAACCGTCAACCTCAGTGTTCTTTGCAATTTTAAGACAGATGTTCTTGAAATAATCGCGGAAAGAATTTGTGTTAAAACAAGCCGCATTTAAAACTTCGCCGGTATAAGCCGATACCTGACGGTGATGAATGTTATTCTGCAAGAAAAGACTTACCTGTTCTCCACCGAAATATTTACCGATTCCCCACGGGTCAGCGATAACGCGAAGACCTAAATCGTGTGCTGCTTTTACGATATTGTTGATGTTAGGGAACCAGAAGTCCATATCAAATTCTGTGATAGCAAGAATTACCGTATCACATCCGTGGTCCTTCATTTCCTTAAAATCTTCGATTGCGTGTTCTACATAGTTCATTCCGTAGTAGCTTACTGCTGTGTGCTTAATCGCCATAATTTTTTTCTCCTTTACGTTAAATCTATTTGGTTTTCAGGATAACAAATTCCATCTTCATTATAGATATATGGCATAAACAAACAAACCTACAATTCGACCGAAAAGGTGGACTATTCAACTGTTGAATTATGCGAGTATTTATGTTATGATGATGTAGAGGTGGATAAAATGTTATGTAATGGAGAGAATCCTATATTGAAAATAGTCGGTGTTGAACATATTCAATGGAAAGGCGGCATATTCAAGGTGGCTTCCCGTGAATATTCGGCACTGGCGTTCAGAATCAGCGGCGATGCTATCATTCAAAGCAACGGGAATAAATATATTATCAATACAAATGATATTTTGTATCTTCCGCAGAAAACGGAATATATAGCAGAGTATACCGATACGGAAATGCTAGTTATTCATTTTGTTACAGCACGAAGTGATGAAGAATTAGAGGTATATTCTTTTCAAAACAGCGAGCAAATTTATAAATTATTCTTACAGGCGCACCAGCTTTGGAAAAACAAGGAAGCAGGATATGTAGTTTATACAATGTCGCTGCTGTACTCCATTTTGGGATCAATACTTGAAAAGGAAACAAAAATAAATTTACCGCCTCATTTTCTAAAAGCAATATCTTATATAAACTCTAATTATAAAAATAGTGACTTGAACGTAGATATGATCTGTGCAGAAGCGGGCATTGGTGCAACCGCATTCCGACAGTTGTTTAAAAAGCACTATCAAAAGACACCCGTGGAGTATATCACTGATTTAAGACTTGAGTATGCAAGAAATCTCATTTCCAGTGGCGTACCAATAGGGAATGCTGCATATGAAAGTGGATTTAACGATACTAAATATTTTGCGAGAGTTGTGAAAAAACGCTTCGGCTGTACCCCCCGCGCCTTAAAAACATACGGAAAATAAAAAGCGAGGTGAATTTCACCTCGCTTGTTTGAATCGAAAATTATTCCAGAATATCTTTTTCGTGAATGACGACACCATTGTTTCTTAATTTCTCTTGCAGTTTTGAAACATCAAGAGCAGAAAAATCGTCCGTCATAGCGGCGGCTGTACCGGCTGCCTGACCGGTTACGGCACAGCACGGGATAACCCGCATTACATCCCATAAGGTTTCGTTTACAGAAGTGCAACGACCTGCAACGATTAAATTTTTCATTTCTTTGTTATAGAGTGTTCTGAAAGGAACTTCATAAACAGGACCACGCTTTTTCCAGTTTGAAACCATGCCGATGGAGTCTTCAAAAAAGGTATGCATTTCCGTATGTGCAAGTTCATATTCACCAACGATTTTTCGTGTCATACGAATTTGAGGGATAGTTGCAATGGTGGAAATAACCGCATTTTTATCGGTTTCTCTTTTTTTCAGCCAATGTTCCAGCGTTGTTTTATGCGAAAGGCAAACCTGCTCAGAAAGCTCTTTGCCGTCAAGGCCGGTAAAGCGGCGGCTGATAAGCGGTTTTTCTTCCTTGCCTGTCCGTTCTTCGTCAGGGGTATCCGATGCACCGACCATTTGCAGATGGTAGCCGCTTAGATTGGTATAATAATACCACGCAGCAAGAACATTTCCCTGCTCAAAAAGAGCGGTAGGTACACCTGCGAAATGGGCAATATCGCAATCGCCGGTAGCGTCCACAACCGCGTCGACAAAATAGGCGGTTCGACCGGATTTGTTTTCAACATAAACCTTAGTGATGCGATTGTTTTCAGTGGAAACATCAACAACATAACTTCCGTAAAGAATATCTACACCATTTTCTAATAGTAATTTTTCGGCTAAAATTGCAAATAACTGTGCATTGTATTGCACCTCATAACGCTTGTCTTTTTCCGTTCTTGTGCCAATATTATCCAGCCAATTTTCAGGGTATTTGTCTTCAGCACCATAGGTGATAGAAAGTTTTAATAATTCTTCGGCAATACCAAAAGAAACTTGATGCCCAAAACCGTCGCAAAGTGGTAGATATATTGTAACAAGACCTGCTGTTCCCAGGCCGCCAAGCATATATTGTTTTTCAAAAAGTATAACCTTTTTTCCTTCGCGCGCCGCAGCAAGCGCAGCCGAAATTCCCGCAAATCCACCGCCGCATACAGCAACATCATATTTTTTCATAATTTCTGCCCCATTTAGTATAATGTATTTTCATGCAGTATATCACATCCACGCCAAAAAAACAAGCCGTTGCAGTATAAATCCCCTTAAAATACAGATAATAAAAACCACACGGTGTTTCCAAAATTGGAAATTTTGACACCTGAGTGAACCTTGTTACTCGCGTTCGCTCGTAATATACAACACAATTTGTAAATTAAGGAGAAATGTATATATGAAAGCAACAGGTATTGTACGTCGTATAGATGACCTAGGGCGCGTGGTTATCCTCCAAAAAATCCACACGTTCCTCTTCAATGTTTCTCCCTCATAAATACACTTTTTTCTCTATCTTCAAGTCGGATCGTAGCCA
>JAZNGR010000042.1:0-4256 GCA_045576575.1 Eubacteriales bacterium | reverse complement strand
CTGACGGTCAGTTTGTTTTGGCCGGCAATATCCTGGTTACCCAAAGAGGTACCAAGATCCATCCCGGCAACAACGTCGGTCGTGGCTCTAACGATACTCTTTTTGCTCTGATTGACGGCAAAGTCAAGTTTGAGCGCGTTGGCCGCGACAGAAAGAAAGTTTCTGTTTACGCTGAAGAGTAATCTATTAGAAAATCCCGGATCTTTTTCCGGGATTTTTTTATGTAAAGGACAGGAGGCGAAATACATGTTTGTTGATGTGGCTAAAATTTGGATCAAAGCCGGTAAAGGTGGAGACGGCGCAGTTGCTTTTCATCGTGAAAAGTATGTAAATGCCGGCGGTCCCGACGGTGGAGACGGCGGTAAGGGCGGAGACATCATCTTTCAGGCGGATCGTAATCTGAACACATTGATGGATTTTCGTTATAAAAGAAAATATGTAGCCGAAAACGGCAAAGACGGCGGAACCAAAAATTGCACCGGTGCCGGTGCGCCTCCTTTGGTGATCAAGGTACCGGTTGGTACTTTGATCAAGGATGCCGATACCGGCCTTTTGATTAAGGATCTTTCGGATGAGACTCCTTTTATTGCCGCCAAAGGAGGAAACGGCGGATGGGGAAATCAGCATTTTGCAACTCCTACCCGTCAAATTCCTCGTTTTGCAAAGCCCGGTCAACCCGGCGAAGAGTTTCATATTCAATTGGAGTTGAAACTTATTGCTGATGTTGGCTTAATCGGTTTTCCGAACGTGGGTAAATCTACTTTTTTATCGGTTGTTTCTTCAGCAAGACCTAAGATCGCGAATTATCATTTCACCACAATGACACCAAACCTCGGCGTAGTGGATCGCTTTGGCGGCGGATTTGTTGTAGCGGATATTCCGGGTATTATCGAAGGCGCCGCCGATGGTGCCGGGCTCGGAACCGCATTTTTACGGCATGTGGAACGCTGCAGAATGCTGCTCCATGTGGTCGATGTTGCAGGAACAGAGGGAAGAGATCCTATTGAGGATTTTGAGATCATTAATAATGAACTGCAGAATTATTCTCCCGTTCTGGCTTCCTTACCTCAAATCGTGGTTGCAAATAAATGCGATGCGATTTATGATGAAGAGAGCAAAGAAAAGTTTATTAAGCATGTTGAAAAACTCGGTTATCCGGTCTTCTGTATCTCTGCTGCAACCCAAAACGGACTTGATCCGTTGCTTGGAAAGGTCGCAGAATTGTTAGATACACTGCCGAAAACCAAGGTTTTTGAAAGTGAATACGTCAAAGCTCCCGTTCAAACCGAAAAGGATAAAACCTTTACAGTTGTTAAGGATAACGGGGTCTATGTTGTGGAGGGAGAATGGCTCTTTAAGATCATGGAAACTATTCGTTTTGACGATTATGAATCTATGAACTTCTTCCAAAGAGTTCTTCAAACCAACGGAATCATTGACAAATTGGAAGAAATGGGTATTCAAGAAGGGGACCCGGTTCGAATCGGCGATCTGGAATTTGATTATATCCGTTAAAAGAAATAAGGTGCCGAAATAAACGGTGCCTTTTTCTTTTTAACTATTGATTTTTACTGTTTAACATGTTAAAATGTTACTATTATGTGTTTAAGGAGACCTACCGATGAATATGAAATTAAAAGACGCAAGCAGCGATCATCTTTTTGAAGCAATTCTTCACCTGAAAAACGTTGAGGAATGTTATGATTTCTTTGAAGATCTTTGCAGTATTGCGGAGTTTAAAGCAATGTCTCAGCGCTTTGAAGTGGCGTATCTTTTAGCGCAGGGAAGATCATATCAAGACATTGTGGATCAGACCGGTGCATCTACTGCTACCATCAGCCGTGTTAAACGCAGTCTGAATTACGGCTCTGATGGATATAACCGCGTCTTTGAACGCATGGGCAAATAATTGCAATGAATGGTTTTGAGGCGTTAGCGCAATACTATGATCGCTTTGTCGGTGCTGATTATGAGCGGATCATTTCATTTATCGACCGTAAGATTAAAGTCCATTTTCCAACCGCATCTTTAGTCTGTGATGTTGGTTGCGGAAGTGGAACTGTCACCTTTGGGTTGGCTGAAAAAGGGTATGATATGATCGGTGTTGATGGCAGCATGGATATGCTGGCTGAAGCGATGGATAAGCGCGCCGATTATTCCAACGGGCAAGAGGTATTGCTTTTATTGCAGCAACTGCCGGAATTTGAACTTTACGGGACAGTTGATGTAATTGTTTCGACATTGGATACAGTCAATTATCTGTCCGGTGAAGAAGATCTTGATCGACTATTCTACTGGTTTCAAAACTATTTGAATCCCAATGGTATTTTGATCTTTGATATCAATACTCTTTATAAGTATCAAACTTTATTAAACAATCATTGTGAAGTGTATGATACCGCGGAAGTCTTTTTGTCTTGGCGAAGCGCATTTGATGGTCAATTATGCAGCCATCAACTTAGTTTTTTTGAGAAAGATGGGGCAGTGTATCGGCGCAGGGAAGAGGAACAGCAACAGCGTTATTTCTCATCCGAAAGGATCGAGCAACTCTTTAAAAAATATAATTTTGAATTGTTAGAGACCTGCGACGATTACTCTGATCAACAACCAAATCCCACTACCCAACGGATAACCTATATCGTAAGAAAAAGGAGTAACGAATGAAAAACCCCGGAATGACCATTCTTTCCGATAACGGCATGGTGCGCGGTTATTTTTTAAATTCCAAAGAATTAGCGCAACAAGCATTTACATTTCATAAAACAGCCCCGGTTATCACCGCGGCAATGGGTCGTTTGCTTACGGCTGCCGCAATGATGGGAAAGACATTAAAAAACGAATCCGATCTGCTGACTCTTCAAATAGAAGGAGATGGGCCGGTAAAAACCTTATTGGCAACTGCCGACCGAAAAGGGCAGGTCAAAGGGTATCCCGGTGTTTCTATGGTAGATCTTCCTTTAAAGCCTAATGGCAAACTGGATGTCAGCGGTGCGCTGGGTTACGGTTATCTGACCGTTTTAAGAGATAACGGGGAAGGGGAACCTTATGTCAGCCGCACAGAATTAGTCAGCGGTGAGATCGCCGAGGATATTACCAATTACTATGCGATCAGCGAACAAACACCTACCGTTTGTGGGCTCGGCGTTTTAGTTGATCGTGATTACACTGTAAAATCGGCCGGCGGATTTCTTTTGCAGTTATTACCCGGTGCAGACGATGAGGTCATCACCAAGTTAGAAGAAAACCTGCAGAAAGTTACAAATGTATCATCCATGTTTGAGCATACTTCTAATGAAGCGATTGCTGGCATATTAATGGATCAGATCCCTTTTCATGTAACCGAAGAATGGGACGCCGCCTACTATTGTAATTGTTCCAGAGCAAAAACAGAGAAGATTCTGCTCAGTTTGGGAAGAAAGGAATTAGCTTCCTTAATTGAAGAAGGAAAAGATGTTGAGATTTGCTGTAACTTCTGCGATCAAGCATATTCCTTCACCCCAAAAGAGATGAAAAATCTGCTGATTAGTGGACTAAAAAAATAATTGATATTTTTCAAGAAAAACTCTTGACTTTTAATAGAGTATGTTGTAAAATATCTATCGTTGCAGCAAGATTTGCGGCGATGTGGCCCGGTAGTTCAGTTGGTTAGAACGCTAGCCTGTCACGCTAGAGGTCGTGGGTTCGAGCCCCATCCGGGTCGCCACTTGTTGCCTCTGTAGCTCAGTTGGTAGAGCAGGGGACTGAAAATCCCCGTGTCGGTGGTTCGATTCCGCCCGGAGGCACCATCCATAAAGAAAAGGTATATGTATCCCATATACCTTTTCTCATACGGTGCCATAGCCAAGTGGTAAGGCCAAGGTCTGCAAAACCTTTATTCATCGGTTCAAATCCGATTGGCACCTCCAAACGAAAATCCGTTCTCGAAAGAGGGCGGATTTTTGTTTGTATTATTCACTATTCATTTTTCATCATTCATTATTCATTAAACGAGAACGGATTTTCGAATGAATAATGAATACTGAAGTCGCCTTCGGCTAATGAATAATGAATAATTATTGCTCCTCCACCGCTTTTATGCTATAATACTTTCAAGGCGGTGACGATATGAGCAAAAAGAAGATAGTATTGATAGTTGTATCAGCAGTTTTAACTTTATTTATTATTTTATGTGGATTGTTAGCGTACTATATTTTTGGTGAAAGAGATAAAGTTAGTTACGATATAAATGAGTGGAGCAATCTTGAAAAAACATTTAC
>JAZNGR010000041.1:0-18527 GCA_045576575.1 Eubacteriales bacterium | reverse complement strand
CGTTGCCCGTAATGGTAATGGTCGCGGGATCAACAACAGCCGAGCAGAATGCACTGTCTTTTCCGCCGCTGCTATTCACAATGCTGACCGTCATCGGTACAGTTTTTTCTTTCACGACCGAAACCGTAACGTCCACCGTTTCAGGATCCATGGTTAAGAAGGTTTTCGGCACAACTACCCCATTTTGATCTACAAAGGTATATTCACATTTCAAAGTACTTGTTTCGGGAAAGGAATCCTGCTCGATCTTGATCTCCGCCGAAGCAATGGTATCTACAATCGCCGCCGGTCCGGTAACGGATACAAAATTATTCAGCATGGTAGGCTCTTCCAAAATAAAGCCTTCCGCGACAGAACCTTTTACCGTTGCATTGACCTTAACATTCGCAACTTTATTGGTGTCAAATTTCACCTTCACCGTATCAATGGACTGACTGACCAATTTCAAGTTTTGGTTTCCCAAATTAATCTTGACCGGCAGATCATATTCGCCGCTCTTGGTCACATTGGTCATATCCAAAGTAGCAGTAAACTTATTATGATCCATCAATGCGATGGTATCGCGGGAACCGCTGACACGAATAGACACAGTCTCATCCACTGATGTCATGATCCCAAGTCCTTCCTTTTGGGGAACGGAATCTTCATACTGCATGGTGATCTTAATGTTTGAAACCTGAACATCGGTATCGGGATCCACATATTCACAGATCATAAACCAAATAAATACCGCAAGCAAAACCGAAATCAACTTCAACGGCCACTCATTTCGAAAGAAGCCGACCACCTTGCTTTTCAATTCTGCAAAATTCATGCTTCCACCTCCCGCTGCTTTTTCTTATTACTCTCGGGGAGAAAGTTATCGCATAACACGGCTCGTAATTCTTCGGTAGTGATTCCGATATGAATCTCACCATTCTGCGCATAAGAGATCTTTCCGGTCTCTTCAGAAACAACAACAACGACCGCGTCGGAAGTTTCGCTCAATCCAACCGCAGCACGATGACGAGTTCCCAACGCTTTACTGATCTCTAACCGCTGACTCAGCGGGAGCAAACATCCGGCAGAGACAATCTTAAAATCACGAACAAAGACCGCGCCATCGTGCAACGGAGTTTTCGGGAAAAAGATCGTTACCAATGTTTGCGCCGAAAGATCGCAATTAAGATAGGTACCGGTCACTTCCACGTCACCAAGACGGGTTGTTTTTTCAAATACCATCAGAGCACCGATCCGCTGAGAAGACAATTCCGTGCAAGCATCGCAAACACTTTTGACTGCTCCCAACACCCGATCCTGCTCGGTGCCGCCGCTGCGGGAAAAGGGCAGTATATGAGAGAGATTGACTCGCCCCATTTTTTCAAGCAACGAACGAAGTTCCGGTTGAAACACGATAATGATGGTGATAAAGCTCAACTGAAGTACATTATTCATCAAATACCCGACCGCACTCAGCTCCAACCATTGAGCCAGCAGGATCACCACCAACAGCAGCGCAAGTCCGCGCAGCAAATGACCGGCTCTGGTCTGCTTGATGAATCGCAACACACTGTAGATCAAATAAGAAACCACCAGAATATCGATCAGATCTTTGATTTGAAAGGTTTTGATTACATTCAGAAGATGAGAAAAAAAGTCAGCAAACATTCACATCCACAACACTTTCTGCAAATTTAACTTATTCTTTTATATTTTAACATACAAATAAAATAAAATAAATAGGTTTTTTGAAAAAATTAACGGATTTTTTTCAAAATCCGAGCCATTTGATCAATTTCCCGTTCCTGATTAAAGCAACCGAAGCTGATCCGCACCATCCCGCGCTCCAAAGTACCCATCCGCTTATGAAACAGCGGCGCACAATGGAGACCGCCGCGGGCACAAATTCCCTTTTCGTCCAAATATTTGATTAGTTCCCCGGAATGCAACCCTTCCATGTTGAACGGTACTACTCCAATACAATGCTTCGAGTAAGGAAGCAGATATAATTCGATGCCGGGCACCGATTGTAATTCTTCATAAGCATAGTTTGTTAATTGTTGCTTATGCGCCTTTATCTTTTCTTGATTCATATCCTTGATATACCCTGCTGCCGCCATCATTCCTGCGCAAATCGGCGTGGGAAGAGTCCCGCTCTCCAAGTGTTCCGGCAAATCTGTCGGTTGTTCCGGATTCACACTTTCTGTACCGGTGCCGCCAAAAACCAACGGACGCGGCAATCGGTTATTCACCAAAATAATTCCGCCGCCCTGCGGCCCCAACATACCCTTATGAGAAGGTGCACAATAATAATCTACACCGCACTTTTCTACATCAATAGGAATTGTTCCCGCACCTTGTGATCCATCAACAATCAGCAAAACCTGCTTTGGCTTTCGCATTGCCAATTGTTCAATTGGCATAATCCAACCGCAGATATTGGAGCATTGCGTACAAACAATCGCCTTGGTATTTCTGCGAATTGCCCGCAGAATACGCTCTAATGTCTTTTCATCGTCCTCAAAATCAACCGGCACAACCGAAACGGAAACGCCCTGTTTCTGCAATTGCCAAAGGGGGCGCAAAACGCTGTTATGTTCCAAGTCGGTTGTTATGATATGGTCTCCTTTTTCAAACAGTCCCAAAAGCACTGTATTCAAGGCATAAGTGGCATTTGGCACTAAGATTACCCGTTCCGGCTGAGAAATGCCAAATAAATCACCAAGCGCAACACGAGTGTTATAAATAAGTTCAGCGGCCTCCATCGAAAGACGGTGACCGCTTCTTCCCGGATTTGCTCCGTTTTTATGCAGCCATTCTCCCATCGCTTTTAATACACACGGAGGCTTTGGATGGGAAGATGCCGCGTTATCAAAATATATCAAATCCTTCACCTGCGTTTCAATTATTTCAAGATTTCATTTCCGGACAAAACACGTTGAGCTGTTTCGGAGTGTTTATCCGAAACGTTTAAATAATAATAACAACCCTCTTCCCCACTACTCTTACCAACAGAAGCGCGGATTCCATATTGGGAGAGCAGTTGCTTTCCTTTCATGGCATAGGTGCCACTTTTTACTTGGAATTTCATTAACATCATCTCCTTTTCCATAAAATGCGCCCATTTATTCTATGTCCAAAAAGAAAAAGCGGTGTGAAAAAACTCACACCGCTTAAAACGCGATAAAATCAGGTTTCCGCAGAAATCTGAATGTTTACCACATTCACATTAACCGCTTCCACTTCATAATTCGTCATATCGCTGATGGCACTACGAATCGCATCCTGAACCTTCACTGCAACATCCTGAACATTAAACTTATACTTCACAACAATGTTGGCGTGAATGACTAAACCACTCTCCGTCATTTCCACATTGATGCCCTTACCGGCATACTTTTTGGTCAGAAGATCCTTAATATTATTGCTAAAAGAAGCGGAAAGACCTGCAACACCTTCGATTTCGCTTGCAGCGACGCTGGAGATGGTGCACAATACCTCTTCCGAAATTTCAACGGTTCCCAATTCATTTGAAAGATCCATAATTATCACTCCTTGATTTCGGCACAGCCAAAGATGACCATGTTTTTAAGTATTATACCACAAAGGATATGATAATTGCAAGTTTTTTATGCATTAGTTTTGATCTCAACGATTTTGATTTTCGACGCGTCCTTTCCCGACTCGGATATTACAATCTCATTAATTTGCGCCGCCTGCTCTGTGGTAAGTCCTGCGGTTGCCACAACCACATTTACTGCATCCTCGCTGATATAAACCATACATTCCTCAAACCCCTTTGCCTTCACAAGGCTTTCAATGGTTCCTTCAATATCGGTAGTTTTAGCAAGATCAATCATATCAATATTCGCTTTTTCTTTGGTTTCGGCAGGCGACTCTTCGCTGGAGGCAACCGATTTCAAGAGTTCTAACGCTTCATCTCTTGACTGCTGTTTATTCAGTCTGCATTCAGTGAAATAGGTATCCACATCTGTTGCAACTGTTTCAACCAATTGCGCCTGCCCCAAAGTCTTTCCTTCTTCCGACTCTCCGGTTGAATCGACTGAAACAATGTCATCCGACGGTAGTTCCACCCGATCCAAATACCTCCAATTCAAATAAACTGCAACGCACACCACCAATGCCATAGATAAAAACACAATTTGCCGTTTGTTTACTTTCATTTTTGCTCCTTATTCACTCATAATAACACAAATTTTGTTGGACCCGATCCCCAGCAGTGTACTTACCGCACGGATGATCTTGGTTTGGACTGCAACATTTTGGATCTGATCACTCACAATTGTTACCCCGGCAATCTCCGGCGCACTTTCCTTGGAAACTACAGCCGATTGATTCCCATTTTCATCAGTAATTACTAAAACACTCCCCTCTTCCCTTACATATTCCTTTTTTCCACCGGATGAAAGGGTAATAGTAACCACACATTCACCCGCGCCATCAATATCCGCGAGCATTTTAGTAACCCGTTGTTCTGTTTCAGCAATAAATGCATCCGTCGTCGTTTGATTCACGACCTCTACCGATGCCTTTGAATCGGACTGTCGGATCATCAGCAAGACTCCAACCAAAACCATAACGGGTACAAACCAATATTTTTTAATTTCAGGTAGCCATTTTTGAATCAAATCATTCATTTTTCACCTCGATCCGAGAAATGCCGATCCGATACCTCCCCGCCAAAAGATTCTTCGCTGTTTCGGGGTCTTCGCCGCAAACAATTACTCGCTCAATTTCAAAACCGTTATGGTCGCCTTTTACCGCAATATACTCAATTGTTGCTTCAATTTTTTGTTCTGCCAAGAAGTGTTCAAATTCGCCCTTCAAGCCGTTTGCAACAAGATCGGCAGCATTGGACCATACAGCCTCATTTTTGGAATAACCACTTTCTAAAAAGTCTTTCCATTTGTAAAAATCAAACTTCATTACCCCTTGTACGATGGACAGCAAAATAAAAACAGAAATGATTGCCTTCATCAAATAGGTGGTTTTTCCCCTTGGAATAGTCTGTTTAAGGTATGCCATCAAGAGCATCAATATGCAGATGATTAGACCAAAACTTTTGATTTCTTTCATTTTCTAAACCGCCTGAAGGATCAATCCGAAGAAAGAGAATAAACCAAGTAACGCAACAGCGCCGCCTAAAGCCAGCATCACAAAATAACTGCTTGCCAAAACATCTGATATACTACGCATCGCAGAATCGTTCATCAGTTCCGACGTCCATCTGCAAATCTTCCAGCTAAAACCATAAACAGCAATTGAAAGTAGCGACGGTAACATAATCGACAAAACAATCAATACCCCCGCAACCGCAAAGGACGCACGAACACCTGCTGCCACAGCAAATAATCCATCCACTCCATCCGAAAGAGTGTTTCCAACCATTGGAATCAAAGACCCCAGCGCGGAACGTATATATTTCTTTGCCATCTGATCTCCTGCCGCAGCGGCGCCGGATTGCAGTTTAATAATCAAACGAAAGGTCATGACCAACAGTCCAATGGACCAAATAAGAAATCGACGGATGTTTTGACCAATGGTCATAAAATTGTATTCATCGCTGACAGCCGAACAAATTCCTATGGCAAGAAAAACTTCTACCAAAGGAAGTAAAAGACGCTGAGAAACTAACGCCCCCACTTCGCCAAGCAATACCATAGACGCAGAAAACACTGCGGACCCGGCACTTTCTCCCGCCGCCGTCATTACAACTGCAAAGCCGGGAATACATGCTGCAGTAAAAATCCCCATATCATCAATCGCCTTTTGCAATGCTTGCGCTGAAGTACGTAATGAGTTTTCACACATCAACGCGATGGATATGGATACTATAAATGAAAACAACAGTTGCAGGTTTTGATTCTGAATATTTCCACTGCAGCGATTTACAACGACTGAAAACAATACCATAGCAATCCCTTTGATCAATGTTTCCAACCCGCCACCGAGCGCATTGTTTAGTTGGCGACCAAGATATAAAAGCAGATGTTCTTGTTCCAGATCATTCATAATGGAGGCAGGATCATTCAAATCCGTCTCACTCGACAGTAATGAATCTTCCGGAATCACTGAATAACGAAAATCATCGTTGTATTCGCCGGAAGCCTCCGCGCTAAACGGAAACAGAAAAAAGAACATCAATAAAAAGATCAAACATCTTCTCATTCCAACAGTCCTAACAGAATATCTAAAAAATCCTCAAATAAAGGAATTGCCAAAACCAATAGAGTGCATCGGCAAGCAACTTCCACCGCATCACCCCAACCATTTTGACCGCAACTTTTACATGAACTAACTGTAAATTCACCCAAATAGCAAACCGCCAATCCTTTGATAACCGCCTCAAAATATTGGTTATGAACTCCGGCACTTTCAGCAAGGTGGTTAATGAAGGAAAATACCGACGATAGTTTTGTCAATACATAAAGCAAGATCATGATGGCGCCCGCTATGACAACAAATACGCCAAACCGTTCGTTGACATTCCGCAGCAACAAATACAAGATCAAACCGGCGATTACCCCACCCAACAACGAATAGATACTCATTGCAGATCAAAAACCGTTTCAATCATCGAAAACAGTTCTCGGATCTCCCCAAGAAGAACCAAAAGAACAACGATGATCCCCGCCAATGTTGTAAGGGTACTATATTCATCTTTTCCCAAGCGGCTTAAAACCATATTCACGATTGCCACAACGATTCCAACCGTAGCGATCTTAAAAATCAATTCCACTTCCATCATCAAAACAACATCACCGCAACAAAGAGACCGATGGTAGACGTCACCAATGGTAATGCCTTTCCACCCGAGGAATGTTCTCTTTTCAATGCTTCTATCATCTCTTGCAATTGTGCAATAAACGCTTTGTTTTTATCTAAAGATTCGCGATAGGAAGCTGTTCGCAAGCAATCAAGATGTTCCGTTAGTCTTTGTTGTTCCTTATGATTTAAACCTTGAATGGGTTGACGCTCCAAAATTTGCAATGCCAATATCCCCTTCTCTGAAAACACCTCGTTTATTGAACGTCGCTGTTCTCGCAGTTCACGATCAAAGCAACAAAACAACTCCGCCAAATCACTCAAAACGCACAAACGCATCATCATTTGATCGGCACGAATCTTTCCAATCAAGAATCCACCGCTAACAATCAAGACTGCACCAAAAATCTTCATCATCATAGCGATTTACCGTCAAAACCTTTCGGACTTTTCCCGGCGCTTTTGCCCCTTTCAATAATACGACTTTCGATATTGCCCCCGCCTCTTTTAAACGCTTAATCTGTGGGCGGCTAAACAACTCCTCTTCATCTCGTGCATGTGCGGTTGCCAACACAGGAACTCCTGCATTCATTGCTTCCAGCATCCGTTCTGTCTCATCCTTGGTTCCGATCTCGTCACAAACCAACACCTGAGGAGACAGCGTTCTCAACGCCACCATCATCCCATATGGTTTGGGGTAACCATCCAGTACATCCGTCAGTTCCCCAAGATTCTTTTGAGGAATACCGCGAAATACGGCTCCGATCTCTCCTCGTTCATCAACCACTGCAGAGCGATATCCTTTTTCGGATAAAACACGAACTAAATCAGTCAAAAGTGTTGTTTTTCCTCCGCATGGCTCTGATACGATTAAGGTGGAGCAAAACTTTCCGTCACAAAGCAACTTTGGATACAGATCTTCGGCGATCCCTTTTACATCCCGACAGATACGAAAACTAATCGAGGACAGATCACGAATACGAATCTTGCCGTTCTCATCTTGTATAAATGAGCCGCAAAGCCCCGCGCGATGTCCGCCGGGTAACGATATGTAGCCATTTTCCGCCTGATGTTCGAACTGGTATACAGCACCGCGACAGATGGTTTCATATAACTGATAAATTTCTTCAAAAGAAACTTTAAGCCCATCAATAATGAAGTTTCCATCTCCACAACTGAGCGAACAACCCTTTCCGGCACGAAAGCGAATCTCTGTTGCTTTTCTTAAAAGTTCTTTGGGTTGTTGTTGAATCCGTTCGATCCATTCGGTTTTTAAATACGGATAGATTTCGGCAATAGCACCGGATACTTCCTTTGTTTTCATCGGTAGTTGTCCCTCCCTTTGCTTCATCTTATGGACAACATTCAAAAAATAGAACTTTTCAGGCGAAAAAATAAAAAGACCGTAAGTCTTTGAAACTTACGGACATACTACCTAAAAAGGAGGAATTTTTATGAATAATACCAGAATCAAACAAGTTTTTGCACGACAAATCTTAGATTCCAGGGGAAACCCAACCATTGAAGCTCAAGTTCTTTTAGAGGACGGCACAACCGCAGCGGCTGCTGTACCCAGCGGGGCATCAACCGGAAAATACGAAGCGGTTGAATTGCGGGACGAGGCAAACAATTACGGCGGAAAAAGCGTCTACATTGCCGCCTCTCATGTAAACATGGAGATCAATGAAATCTTAGTGGGGGAAGACATTTTTGATCAAACGACCATCGACCGCAAAATGATCGAATTAGATGGTACGGAGAATAAAGGAAATCTAGGTGCTAACGCTATTCTTTCCGTCTCTTTAGCCGTAGCAAGAACAGCGGCAGCGGCATGTAGAATGCCATTGTTTCGTTATTTGGGCGGCGCCGCGGCGATGACAATGCCGGTCCCCATGCTCAATGTTTTAAATGGTGGCGCACACGCCAACAATAATTTGGAAATTCAAGAATTTATGATCGTCCCCGTTGGAGCGCCAAGCTTCAGCAAGGCAATGGAAATGAGCGTTGGTGTCTATCAATCACTTAAGCACATTCTAAAAGAAGCAGGTCTTGATACCAGCATCGGCGACGAAGGTGGATTCGCCCCCAACTTAGAGAGCGACGAACAAGCGCTTCAATTACTGATCCGCGCCATTGAACGCGCCGGATATGAACCGGAGCGAGAAATCGCTATCGCTTTGGATGCTGCAGCTGCCGAATGGGCGACACCCGAAGGATACCGACTTACAAAATCCAAAAAAGCAATGAAGAAGGAGGATTTGATTGGTTATTTTGAAGAACTAATTCATAAATACCCCATCATTTCAATTGAAGATCCTTTGGGCGAGGATGATTTTGACGGCTTTGCTGAAATCAAAAATCGCACCGGTATCCAAATTGTTGGGGACGACCTGTTTGTGACAAACAGTAGTCGACTTCAACAAGGAATTGCTAAAGGCAGCGGAAATGCAATTTTAATCAAATTGAATCAGATCGGTACGCTAAGTGAAACGTTGGAAACCATTCGCATGGCAAAAAATAATGGCTATAAAACCATTATCTCACATCGAAGTGGAGAAACCGCCGATCCCTTTATCGCAGATTTGGCTGTTGCGGTTCATGCAGGACAAATCAAGACCGGCGCCCCCGCCAGAAGTGAGCGAACAGCAAAATATAACCGATTAATAGGAATTGAATCCGTCGTTGGTGTGCACAGTTACTATCCCGGAAGCGCAGCTTTTATGTAAAGTATTTTTCCATTACAACAAAAGAAACCCCGCAGAAACTCAAGTGTTTCTGCGGGGTTTCGAGTTCTAATTATTCTTTAAGAGACACTGCATAGCGCGCCTTCTCGGCGATACCTTCAGCATTCAATTCAAAGAGATCCAACAACTTCAAGGCAGGACCGCTCTTACCATACTGATCTTCAACGCCATGGCGAACAACAGGGCAATTCCCCTGCTCGCTCACTACTTCACAGACTGCACTGCCAAGACCACCGATAATGGAATGTTCCTCCGTAGTCACAATGGCTTTGCATTGCTTAGCATAGCGAAGAACCAATTCATTATCCAAAGGTTTGATACAAGCCATGTTGATCACAGCGGCATCAATTCCTTCCGACTTCAGAAGTTCAGCTGCTTCCAAAGCGCGTGCGACCATCAAGCCGGTGGCAATAATAGCAACATCTTTGCCGTCCTTTAATACAACGCCCTTACCAATCTCAAAGCTATAATTCTCATCAAAGATAGAATCTACAGCCATTCTGCCAAAACGCAGATAAACCGGACCGTCATGATCAATGGCTGCTTTTACGCAAAGGCGAGCCTCAACGGGATCGGCAGGATTCAAAACAACCATTCCGGGAATGGTACGCATCAAGGCAATGTCTTCATTGCATTGATGGGTAGCGCCATCTTCGCCTACAGAAATACCGGCATGAGTTGCGCCAATCTTTACATTCAGATGAGGATATCCGATTGAGTTGCGAATTTGCTCATAAGCACGACCGGCAGCAAACATTGCAAAAGTGCTGGCAAATACCGTTTTTCCGGTTGCCGCCAACCCTGCCGCAACGCCCATCATATTGGCCTCGGCAATACCGCATTCAATAAACCGCTCAGGGCAAGCCTTCTTAAAAATACCGGTTTTGGTGGCTGCTGCAAGGTCAGCATCTAATACATATAAATCATGCTCTTCGGAAAACTCAACCAGCGCTTTACCGTAACTATCTCTTGTTGCTTCTTTTACAGACATTTTGCAGCCTCCTTCAATTCATTCATTGCAATCTCATACTGCTCGTCGCCGGGGGCGGTACCATGCCAGCCGACCTGGTTTTCCATATAGGAAACACCTTTACCCTTAATGGTTTTAGCAACGATCAGAACCGGCTTGTCCTGCGTCTTAGCCTCATTAAAGGCGGCTTCAATTGCATCAAAATCATGACCGTCCATTTCAATGGCATGCAAACCAAAGGCTTTTGCCTTCTCAGCAATAGGAGCACTGCTCATTACTTCATCAACAGGTCCGTCGATCTGCAGACCATTGCTATCAACGATGACGCAAAGATTGTCCAAATGATAGTGAGCAGCAAACATCAATGCTTCCCATACCTGACCCTCTTCAATTTCGCCATCGCCCAAGATGGTATAAACACGATAAGGAGCACCGGTCTTTTTAGCGGCCAATGCCATACCGCAAGCGGCAGAAATACCCTGACCTAAAGAACCGCTGGACATATCCACACCCGGAATATTCTTCATATCGGGATGCCCCTGAAGAATACTGCCGATATGGCGGAAAGTTGGCAAAATTTCCGGATCAAAGAATCCACGCCGCGCCAATGCAGAATATAATGCCGGGCAAGTGTGGCCCTTGGAAAGAACAAAGCGATCACGATCCGCCCACTCGGGATTTTTGGGATCAATGTTCAACTCCACAAAATAAAGATATGCCATAATATCGGCGATGGACAACGAGCCACCGGGATGACCGGATTTGGCACTGTGCACCTGCTCAATGATGTCCATACGGATGGTATTCGCATTCTTTTTTAACTGCTGCTTGACCTCTTCAATCATTGAAAGATCCTCCTTGAAATTATTCCATGAATATTTTATACTGTTCTCTTTGCAAAGTCAATGCCATATTGCACAAAATCTGCAAAATCCCGCAAGTTTTTCAACAACATCTTGTGGTTATTCCTTGGTTTTGGATTTTTCTAAGTAAAAATCGGTCAGCCATGCAGCGGTATCATCAATATCATATCCAGCAGCGCGAATTTCTTCCAACCGACCATGCCGACCCGAAACATTTTCCAAAGCCACCACAGCATCTGCCCATTCCTTCGCGGGCACCTCAATACTCTTTCTTTGAACCAGATCAGTCAAGCAGACCTCTGTTGTGATTACATCCGAAACAATACAAGGCAAACCAGCTGTTTGTGCTTCAACAACGGTTACCGGAAGGCCCTCGTGAAAAGAAGGAAATACAAAACAATCCATCGCCTGCCACAAGCGGTTCACATCAGGACGAACGCCCAAAACCAACACTTTATTTATTAGACCTAATGCTTCAATTTTGCTTTCAATTTCAGCCCGAAGTTCTCCGTCACCCGCCAACAACAAACAGCTGTTTGGACGCTGTTTAACCACTTCGGAAAAGACATCCAAAAGATAGTTATGATTCTTTTGCAACATAAAACGACCGACATGACCCACTACAAATGAATCTCCCAAATCAAGTTCATCCCGGACCTGACGACGAACCTCATCATCATACACAAAACGATCAAGACGAATCGCATTGTTTAACACCAAAAAGCGATCGCTATTATAGATCTTTTTTCCAAAGCGATCTAATCCTGCCAATTTGGAACACCCAATATAAAAATCAGCAACACGCTTGGTCCGTTCAGTTAACAAGCGAAACATCAAATTCTTCAATGTAATTTTTTTAGCATACGTATTATGACTATGGGCAATAGCATAAATACCATGTTTGCGCGCAGAATCCAAATAAATCCCGGCAGCACTACCCAAATGTCCATGCACAACCGAAAATTCAGGATGCTCTTCAAAGAAACCATCTACTGCCTTTGAATACTCAATATAATTTAACATAACAAAACGCGGCAGATAGAAAATCCGCCCGCCAAGTCGCAGAATTTCCTCATCGAAAAAAGAATCTTTTTTCGAATGAAACAAAAAGTCAAACTGAACCTTTGAACGATCAATGTTGCGATACAAATTCATAATCATGTTTTCGGCTCCACCACAAGCAGAACCCATAAACACCTGTAAGACACGAATCGGTTTTTCCATAATGAGAAACCTCCATTTTTATCATTAATTAAATTATATAAAATTCTCATTCAATTGTAAAGAAAAAATAAAAAGACCTTGCCATTCGACAAGGTCTTTTTACTGGTGCGGATAAGAGGACTTGAACCTCCACCGAGTTGCCCCGACTAGAACCTGAATCTAGCGCGTCTGCCAATTCCGCCATATCCGCATTTCTGCGTTGCATTTTTCGCAACGGAAATATAATAGCAAAATGATTTCAAAATGTCAACACTTTTTTGAAATTATTTTTCTAATTTTTCATAAGTTTTCTGCTTGAATCGTTCTGCGCCAACAATGAAACGCTCATGATAAGCCTTACCGATCAGTCCAACTTCATCATAGGCCTCAATTTCAAAGGATAATTTCCGCCCGTCAATTTGTGTTAAAACACTCTTGCAAGTCACTTTCATTCCCACCGGCGTTGCCGCAAGATGCTGCACATTGATTAAGGTGCCGACGGTGGTATTCCCCTCACCCGCTTCGTTTTCAACACTTTCTGCCGCAGTTTGCTCCATCAAGGCAACCATTGCAGGGGTTGCAAAAACCTCTAACATACCGCTTCCCATCGTTGAAGCAGTCTTTTCAAGTGAAACCGTAATCGAAATCTCATTTTTAATACCAATATTCATAGCATCCTCCATAGTAAAAAAACAGCGGCACCCGAGTGGGTACCGCCTTCATTTGGTGCGAAAGACGGGACTTGAACCCGTACGGTGTTAACCACACGCCCCTCAAACGTGCGCGTCTGCCAGTTCCGCCACTCTCGCTTAAATGCTCAATTATTATAGCAATGAAATATTGAAAAGTCAATACCCAATCTTAAAATTTCCTTGAAATGATATGCTTTTTTTGATATCATTGATTCATAAAAGAAAAAGGCGGAAATACACAACGTGAAAGCGGCATTCTATACTCTTGGCTGTAAGGTCAATCAATATGATACACAGGTAATGCGTGATCAACTGGAGCAAGCCGGATTTGAAACGGTCCCCTTCGAGGAAGCGGCTGATATTTATATTATTAATACCTGCACCGTCACTCAGATCTCCGATAAAAAATCCAGACAAATGGTTTCGCGAGCGAAGCGAAAAGCGCCCGATAGCATTTTGGTTGTTTGCGGATGCTTTTCTCAAGTTGCCCCCAAAGCGGCGGCCTCTTTAGAGGGAGTGAACATTGTATTGGGGACATCCAATCGCAAAGACATCCTTACTTATATCCAATCATACCAAGCATCCGGAAAACAGATTATAGATGTAGACAATTGCGGAACTTTAGATACGGAAGAGATTCAGAACTTTGGCGAGAAAAACCGCGCTGTTTTAAAGATTGAAGACGGATGCGAAAATTTCTGTTCCTATTGTTTGATTCCGTTTGCGCGCGGACGAATTCGTTCCAAACCCTTAACAATCATTCGTAAAGAAACAGAACATTTAATAAGAGCAGGCTACCGGGAAATTGTTCTCACCGGAATTCACCTTGCTTCATATGGCAAGGAGAACGGAACGCCTTGCCTTGAAAAAGCAATTGCCGAAGTTGCATCTGTACCGGGAATCGAACGAATCCGTTTGGGTTCATTGGAGCCGAGAATCATTCAACCGGAGTTTTTGGAAAAGATTATTGATATAAAGGCGCTATGCCCTCATTTTCATCTTTCCTTACAAAGCGGATGCGATCGGACACTCAAAGCCATGAATCGCCACTATACAACCGCTGAATACGAAGAGGCGGTTCGTCTTTTACGCGCCTCATTCCCCAATTGTTCCATAACCACCGATATTATCGTCGGATTTCCGGGCGAAACGGAAGAGGATTTTAAAGAAAGCATGGCATTTGCCAAAAAAATCGGTTTTGCAAAAATCCACATCTTCCCCTACTCTCCCAGAGAAGGAACCCGCGCCGCCGCCATGAAGGAGCAATGGACAAAGGCGGTAAAAGCAGAACGAGTGGATCGCATGGAAGCTATTGAAAAAGAGGGACGAAGAGCTTTTTGGAATTCTATGATCGGGACCACTCAAACGATTCTGCCCGAAGAAGAAAAAGGCGGTTTTCTTTTGGGGTACACCAAAAACTACTGCCCGGTAAAATGGAAGGGCGACCTCACAGAAGAACCGGTAACAATTAAAATCATCGGTACAGATAACGAAGGATTGCTCGGATAAAAAAATGCGATGTCTTATGACATCGCATTTTTATTATGCTTTACGAATAATACCCATGGGGGTTTGCTGACCACTTTGACCCAAGGGGTTGTCCTTTAAAATCTTGGCATACAGCTCGCGGCTCATGCCCTCATCGGAGATACCAAGGATGACACCGTCGATATCATTGATATCCACAATACAAACATCAAAACCGATCCGCTCTTTAATACTACGAGCAACCTTATCGGGATCGGTAGGACCTAATACCACATAATGGTTATAAGGCGGGATGGTGCAATCGCAAGGACCGTCGATAGAACGGGCTTTCGGGCCTGCGATATTATAAAACACGCCGCGCTTTCCAAACAATTTACCGATGGCAGAACAAAACGCTGCAAACAGAATTTTCAAAGTACCACATTCTTGCAGAGCCATCTCCATCGTTTGAGGAATACTCAACCCAATTCCGTAAGGAGACTTATAAACAAACTTGCAAAGCAGTCTTGCCAGCGGACGAGGACGGATTTCATCCATTGGAATTGCGCGTTTTTGAGTACATGCTACGCACTTTTCGGAAATAAACAGCACATCGCCCTCTTCCATGATCCCCTTAGCATAGTTTTCTGCCACATCTTCGATTTGGTCCTGATCGGTGATTACATGGGTCTTAATGGGCAAGCGGCGATAGGAAACACCTTCCACCTCAATGATTTCATTTTTACCCTCATTCGGTCTCAATTCAGCCATGTTTAACCCTCCTGCTTATTTAAAGAATAACGGCAACGGTGCCAAGTAAGTAATATCTTTACGGTCAATGGCATCCCCTTCTGCAAGGATCGCCATTTTACCAACAATCTCGCCGCCCGCCTGCTCAACCAGCTTTTCGAGAGCTTTCAGCGATTCGCCGGTAGAAATAACATCATCCACGATTACAACACGCTTTCCTTCCATCGCAGCTTTATCATCGCCATCAATGCAAAGAACCTGCTTATGATCCGTTGTGATGGAATTTACCTCTACTGTAAAGACATCTTTCATGTAAAGTTTCGGTGCTTTACGGGCAAGAACATACTTATTCTCCCCCGCTTGCCGCGCCATCTCATGAATCAGAGGAATCCCCTTAGACTCAGCAGTGATCATAATATCATGGGGCGGCAGTTTTTTCACCAATTCTCGCGCACAGGCCTCAGTCAGCTCCACATCGCCGAAAATCACAAAGCCTGCAATATCCAAATGCTCATTCACAGGGCAGATGGGAAGATCACGAGTAAGACCTGCCACATTCAATTTATAGTATTCCATAGTTGCTCCTCCTTAACACATGTTCATGGACAACTGCTCGCCGCCCAATAGATGGAAATGCAGATGAAAGACGCTTTGACCCGCATAGGTATTACAATTGCTGACCACACGGAAGCCCTCTTCCAACTTCAATTCCTTTGCCAGCCTGGCAATCACCTCGAAAATATGGGCAATCACCGCACTGTTCTCCTCATTTACTTCCATCACATTGGCGATATGCATCTTGGGGATCACCAAGATATGTACCTTTGCCATGGGATTCAAATCATAGAACGCCAAAACTTGATCGTCTTCATATACCTTATTGCTGGGAATCTCCCCTGCCGCGATCTTACAAAAGATACAATCATTCATTGCATTATCCTCATTTCATCATTTCGGTCACAAAGGAAACCACCTGACCGAGCGCTTCATCAGCTTTAGAAGAATCACCCATACCAGCCATAGCGCTATCGGGTTTTCCTCCGCCTTTTCCGCCGGTTACACCGGCCACCAGACTAACAAGTTTTCCTGCCAATACGCCCTTTTCAATGGCTTCCTTACTGCAAACCGCCAGCAGATTCCCTTTATCACCGCTCACATTGGCAAGAACGGCCACAAAATTGCTGTTATTTGCCTTCAGATCATCGCCCAATTCACGCAAGGTCTTCACATCGCCGTCCTTTAAAGAAGCGGTTACAATACGAATACCATCGACCTCTGCGGCATTATCGAACATCGAACCGGACTGTTGCTCGGCGATCTTCTTATTGGCGGCCGCCAATGCAGTATTCAAAGTCTTCAATTCATCCATCAAAGAGCGGCACTTGGGAAGCAGGTTTTGAGTGGAGTTACACTTCAAGGCAGCAGCCGCCTCGCCAATCTCCTTTTGATAGTTATGCAAAAGATCCAACACACCTTGTCCGGTTACCGCTTCAATACGGCGAACACCGGAAGCAACACCGTTTTCGCTGATAATCTTAAAAAGTCCCATCTTGCCGGTATTCTGCACATGGGTACCACCGCAAAGTTCAATAGAGGCGCCGGGCACTTCTACAACGCGAACCGTATCACCATATTTTTCACCAAAGAGTGCCATCGCACCTTTTGCGCGAGCTTCCTCAATTCCGGCTTCATAATTCAGTACTTCTATACCGCTGAGAATAATACTGTTTACACGATTTTCTACCGCCTGCAATTCTTCGACAGTCAGCGCAGAAAAATGAGTGAAGTCAAAACGCATGGCGCGGTCATTAACCAACTGACCTGCCTGCTCCACATGGTTGCCCAGTACTTCGCGCAAAGCCGCCTGCAGCAGATGCGCTGCGGTATGGTTGCGGCGAATAGCCGCACGGCGATCGGTATCAATGGATGCCTCCACAGTATCGCCAACGCTCAAAGCACCGCTTTCCAATACGCCCAGATGCATAAATACGCCGGAGGCGTTTTTAGTGGTATTCTCAACTGCAAAACGGGAACCTTCAGTAGTGATAACACCGGTATCGCCCACCTGACCGCCACCTTCGCCATAGAAAGGAGTCTGATCCAAAATGACAATTACCTTTTCCCCTTCCAAAACGGTTTCTTTTTGTTCACCGTCGGCAACCAGCGCAAGAACCTTAGCCTTTGCTTGATCTTGGGAATAACCCAAAAATTCAGTCTTTTCAATGCCATCCAAAGAAACCCCGTCGCTCTTCCAAGACTCTGCATCGCCTGCCTTTCGGGCGGTACGTGCCTTCACGCGCTGTTCCTCCATCAGCTTTTTAAAGCCTTCTTCATCCAAAGTCATTCCCTTCTCTTCCAAAATGTCTTTGGTAAGATCCAGCGGGAATCCATAGGTATCATAAAGTTTAAATGCATCTTCTCCGGAAAGAACGCCGCCTTTGGCGGTCAATTCCTCCAAAATGGCAAGTCCCTGGTCAATGGTCTTGGCAAAAGAAGCCTCTTCATAAGAGATCACCTTTTTGATCAAGCTTTCTTTTTCCACCAGTTCGGGATAGCCATCTTTATTCTCGCGGATCACAACATCACAGAGATCCGGCAGGAACGCATCGTTGATGCCCAAGAGTTTACCGTGGCGAGCAGCGCGGCGGATCAGACGGCGCAGAACATAACCACGCCCTTCGTTGGAAGGAATAATACCGTCACAGATCATAAAGGTGGCAGCGCGGGCATGATCGGTAATGGCGCGGATGGAAATATCATTCTTCAGATCCTTACCATAGGTTACATTTGCCAACGCGCAAACACGATCCAAAATATTGCGAATGGTATCCACTTCAAACATATTGTCTACCCCTTGCATAACGCAAGCCAGACGCTCTAAGCCCATGCCGGTATCAATATTTTTATGTTCCAGTTCGGTATAAGTGCCATCACCCATATTATTGAACTGAGAGAAAACATTGTTCCAGATCTCCATATAGCGATCGCAATCGCAACCGGGCTTGCAATCGGGAGAGCCGCAGCCGTATTTTTCTCCGCGATCAAAATAGATCTCGCTACAAGGACCGCAGGG
>JAZNGR010000040.1:0-1960 GCA_045576575.1 Eubacteriales bacterium | reverse complement strand
GAAATACTAATAAAAAAAGACTTGCTAATGCAAGTCTGTTTTTTTTTGGTGGAGACGGAGAGGATCGAACTCTTGACCTTACGGATGCGAACCGTACGCTCTCCCAGCTGAGCTACGCCCCCACAATTAGAGAAGATGCAGATGGAATTGAGGCCACCGCTTCTCCTCCCGCCTATTCAGGCTGGCGGAGATGGTGGGATTCGAACCCACGTGCCCGGCTAAGGACAAAACGATTTCGAATCGTTCTCGTTACGACCACTTCGATACATCTCCATATCGCTCAATTATTCTACCACACAAGCATTGAATTTGCAAGAGTATTTCATATTTTTCGGCAAAAATGCGTTATATTATACTATGAAACGATTTCTCTTCTTTATTATAATCTTTATTATCGCACTATGCCCCAATACAGATGCAGCATTGGGAAGTTTTGGGCTGATTATTGAAGGCGGTAAAGATAAGATAGAACTACAAAAAGGAGAAGAAGAATGGTTATTTGTACAAGACGGATTTACAAAACTTCCCTGCTTTCACGGCTTAACCTTTTTTTCCGACAATGTATTCGTAGCATCTGTAGGACGTCACAACGGGCTTTTACGCGCTAACAGTTACGGTTCTGCCAACATTCATGTTATCGACGACAAAGGCGAAAACGGGGTCATCTTGGTGAAAGTAACAAGTACCACGGAAAAACCATCCTTTGTTTTTCTTCTTTTTCTACTAATCTCCCTTTTCGGAAGCATCTACATTATAATTAAAAGATAACTCGCCGGTTACTTAAAGTAACCGGCGAGTTTGTTATTAGATTAATAGCCAAGCATACACGCTGCAATCTTTGCAACCTGCGCACGAGTAATGTTGCTTTTCGGCTGGAGATAATATCTGCCGTCAATCAACATACCATTCACCAAATCATATTTTGCAACCGCAAGATGGATATAGGGAACTGCCCAGGAATCAATCTTATCTTCATCAGCAAAGTTATACACATTATAATACTGATCTAACTCGTTTTCATTACTCTCGTAATACTTCGCTGCATCATTAATACCGTCCTGATTCATCATGATGGTAACCAGAATCTTGATCACCTGCTCACGAGTAGCATAATCATCACCGCGGAAATAGGTCTTTCCGGTTCCGTCTGTAATACCATTGATCATATTGGTGGCAACGGCCGCTTTCAGATAAGGCAAAGCCCAATCGGCAATGGAATCATCAAACTTCAGTTCCACACTGCTATATTTGGATACATCAATACCCATAACGCGAGTGGCAACCGTAACGATCTCATTTCTGGTGATATTTACGTCACTATTAAAGTTCCCGTTTGCGTCACCTTCAAAGATTCTGAACTTATTGTTGTTGAGATATTCAACATAGGGCTGTACCCAATCAGAAATGTACGGCGCATCACTATAGGTAACAGCGTTGCGATCAGAAATAATATTGATAACCCAATTGGCACCACTAATCATGCCATTCAGCGAAACCTCTTTATTTGCACCATCACTGGATTGAGGAATCACACGAGTCCAAGGATACGCACCGCTTCTGTTCACCAAATATGCCTTTGTTGCCTTAGTGTTCAGGTTAAGAGCAGAGGTCAAGGCAATTGCATGAGAAGGATCTGCGTAAAGCAATAATTGAGCAGTAGCATCCTTAAGCGCATATTTTGCACTCAATGTAACCGAAGAAGTACCGGTAGGCAGATAGAGGGTGTATTCATTTTCGCCGGTCAAAACAGCGGTATACTCTTTATTTCCAACTTTACCGGTCACAACAGGAGTTGCATTTCGATTATCCGGCTGAGCCAGAAGGGTAACCTTGTAAACACGGCTTGCCTTTCCGTTTTCAGATGTCACCTTAATATAGGCGAAAGACTTGGAAGAATTCTCCAAAGTTACAATGTCATTTGTATAGGCAGTTGTACAAGCATAAGTCGGAGGCCAAGCGG
>JAZNGR010000039.1:0-11455 GCA_045576575.1 Eubacteriales bacterium | reverse complement strand
AATGGAAGACCTGCTGGAAGATGCTTGGAACCTGCCTATGAGCGGTGGCAAGCGTGTGGTGGATACTGCCGAATTGCTTGCGCTGATCACCGATCTGCGTTCCTCCATGCCGGAAGAGATCCGTTTGAGCAATGAGATCATTGCCAAGAGAGATCGGATCATTCTGCAGGGCAGAGAAGAGGCGGACCTTACCGTCAGCGCTGCTCGTGCCAAAGCCGAAAAATTAGTCTCCCAAGAAAATGTATATCGCGAGGCCCAAGAAAAAGCGCAGGAGATCATCGCTCAGGCTCAGGTCAATGCGAAAGAAATGAAGAATGCTACTGTTGAGTATTGTGACAGTATCTTGACTCGCACCGCCGAAAGCCTCACTAAGAGTGCGCAGGCAATCGAAGAGACCCGCAAGTCTATTCGGAAGCAGCAGGCATGATGCGGGAGCGCGTTTATGCCCTGGATTGGATCCGGGGCATCGCTGTTGTGGGCATGATCTTGCATCATGCCCTCTTCAGTTTGGAGCAAGTCTCTTGGCTTTTTGGAGAGCCCATCGCTTTCCCGATCCTGGAGACGAAGATTTTTTGGGTGCTGCAGGAACTGTTTGTCTGCGCGTTTTTGCTGATCAGCGGCATCTGCACCGCCTATTCCAGAAGCGTATTAAAGCGCGGTGCCATTGTGACCGGTGCCGCCCTGCTGATCACCTTGATTACTGCGGTTGTGTTGCCTTTAGTTGGGGTGTCGGGGCTTGAGATCTGGTTCGGGATCCTCCATATGATCGGCATTTCCATGTTGCTCTATGGATTATTTACCTGCCGTAAACGCTGGGTCCCCGTTGTGACTGCGATGGTGCTGTTTTTGGTGTATCTCGCTTTAGTAAATATGCCCGGAACGCTGTATGCCGATGGAGTATTAGCTGTGATCGGAATGCCTCAGCAGGGCTTTTATTCGGCAGATTATTATCCGTTGCTCCCATATTTTTTAGTTTTTCTTGCCGGTGCCTTTTTGGGTAAACCGGTCAAGGAACATCGGTTGCCGGAGCGTTTTTATACCCTGAGATTTCGCCCCCTTGAATGGGTGGGGCGCCATTCGTTATGGGTTTATCTTATTCATCAGCCGCTTTTGTTTGGGCTCTTTGGTCTGATTTATTGGCTGATGTCTTTTTGAAAGGTTTGAAGCATGAAGAAACTGAACTGTGAGATCATGGAAATATTGGATTCCGTTGTCTTCGCCTTATTGGCGGTGATGGTGGTCTTTACGTTGGTCTGCCGTGTTTATGTAGTAGACGGTCAGTCCATGAATACTACTCTTGCTCATGGTGACCGTTTGCTGGTCTCCCAATTGTTCTATACTCCTGAGCAAGGGGATATTGTTTGCTTTGTGGCAAAGAAAAACGATGATAAGATCTTGGTCAAGCGGGTTATCGCCACCGAAGGTCAGACCATTGATATTACCGCCGACCGTAAGGTGATGGTAGATGGCGTACTGCTGGAGGAAGAATATCTGGATGCGCATCAATACACCAGCCCCAAGAATTTCAATTTTCCTTATACCGTTCAGGAAGGGGAAGTCTTCTGTTTGGGCGATAATCGGGTCAATTCTAAGGACTGCCGCGATCTGGGTCCCATCGAGACCAAGCATCTTTTGGGGCGTCTGATTTTGCGGCTGACCCCGAAATTCGGGACGGTGAACTAATGGGGAATTTGCAGATTCAATGGTATCCCGGGCATATGACCAAGACCCGGCGATATATCGAAAAGAATATCGGTTTGGTGGATTTGGTGATCGAGGTTGCAGATGCTCGTGTGGTAAAAAGTAGCCAAAATCCTGATTTTGATCGCCTTTTGGGCAATAAAAAACGATTGACCGTTCTCACCAAAAAAGATTTGGCAGATGAAGCAGTCAATCAAAAATGGGCTGCCCATTTTAAAGAGCAAGGCAGAACGGTTTTGTTTTTAAATAACACCACAGGTCAGGGCGTTTCCGATGTGATCCCTGCAGTTCGCAAGATGCTGAAAGAGCAGTTGGACCGCGCCGCTGCCAAGGGGATGACTAAAACCATCCGCTTGATGATCTGTGGGGTTCCCAATGCGGGAAAGAGTACCCTTATTAATGCTCTTTGCCATCGTAAGGCGGCAGAGGCGCAGGATCGTCCCGGTGTTACCCGTGGCGGTCAATGGGTTACGCTTCAAAAGGATGTGGAATTGCTGGATACCCCCGGTATCCTTTGGAATAAATTCGAGGATCAGCAGGTTGGCATCCATCTGGCTCTCACCGGTGCGGTGAAGGATGATGTGGTGGATAAAGAAGGGCTGGCGCTGGAACTGATCGAGATTTTGCAAGAAAAGTATCCCGAGGCGCTGGAAGCGCGCTATAAGATTGAGTTGTACCCCGGCGAACCGCCGTTGGAGGTCTATGAGGATATTTGCCGCAAACGAGGCTTTTTGCTTCGGGGCAATGATTTTGATTATACCCGCTGTGCCGCGGTATTGTTAGATGAATTTCGCGGTGGGAAGATCGGGCGGATCTCGCTGGAGGAACCGTAATGTTAGAATATAAGTGGGAAGAAGAATACCGCGCCAAGGGCTATTCGGTGGTCTGCGGGGTAGATGAAGCGGGAAGAGGCTGCCTTTGCGGACCGGTCTGCGCTGCTGCGGTGGTATTGCCTGCCGATTGGAACCACCCCTTGCTGAATGACTCGAAAAAACTGACTCCTAAGCGGCGGGATCAATTATTTGATGAGATCACCACCCATGCCCTCGCCTATAGCATCGGTTGGGGCTCGGTGGAAGAAATTGATAAACTCAACATCCTCAATGCTGCCATGCTGGCCATGCGCCGTGCCATTGAGGGTTTGCCTAAAAAGGCGGATTTTGCCTTGGTAGACGGCAATGTAGTGCGGGATTTTCCGATCCCCGCTGTTGCCATTGTTGGTGGAGATGGTGTTTCTCCTTCTATCGCCGCTGCTTCTATTCTTGCGAAGGTCTCCAGAGACCGCCTTTGCGAAGATCTGGATGCTCAATACCCCGAATATAAGATCGGGGTGCATAAAGGCTATGGAACCAAAGTCCATCGGGAAGCCCTGCTTGCTTATGGACCCTCGCCCTGCCATCGTAAAACCTTCTTGAAGAAAATTTTAGGGGAATAAAATGAAAGTCTACGGACTAGGCTTAAAGGGAGAGCAGATCGCAAAAAAGTATCTGCGAAAAAAGGGCTATACGATCCTGAAAACCAATTATCAATGCCGTTTCGGTGAACTGGATCTGATTGCTCGGGATAAAAACTGCTTTGTGTTTTGTGAGGTTAAGACCCGTAGCAAAGGAATGATTGCCGCTCCTCAGGAGAGCGTCACCCCCGCAAAGCAGCGAAAAATGATCAAAACAGCAGAGCATTGGCTGATGGAACATCCGGTCGATGCTCCGCTGCGCTTTGATGTTCTTGCCATTGCTCCCGATTCTTTGGGCAGGTGGACAGTGGAACATCTGGAAAATGTAATGGTGCTATGATTTACGGTGACCTTCATTGTGATACCCTTTGGCGGTGCTTTGAGCGGCGGGTGGATCTTTCCGATCCTCGATTGCAGCTGAAAAAAGATCCGCCTTTTTCTCATTTGCAAACCTATGCCATCTTTATTTCGGATGCAGTGGATGATCCTTATCGCTATTTTCGAGCGGTCTATGCCTATGGTCAAGAGATGATGCGTCGCTTTCCGCAGTTGGTGCATTGTAAAAATTCCCGAGAAATTGATGAAGCCTTTGCGGCGGGGAAGACACCCTATATTCTGAGTGTGGAGGGCGGGAGTTTTTTTGGACCGGATATCGAAAAGAATCGCCGCACTGCCAAAGAACTTAAGGATAAAGGCATTGCCTTTTTGTCCCTTTGCTATAACCGAGGCAACGGTCTTGCCGGCGGCTATTTGACGCCGGAGCGAGGTCTTTCTCCTTTAGGCAAAGAAGTGGCGCTGATCTTGCGGGAAGAAGGGATCTCACTGGATCTCTCTCATCTCAATCATCGCTCTGCCGATGCCCTTTTGGAATTGCTGCCCGATGGTGTGGTGGCAACCCATTCCAATTGCTTTTCTCTGACCCCTCACCCTCGGAACCTGACCGATGCGCAAATCAAGGCGTTGATCGAAAAAGGTGGCTTGATCGGGCTGAATTTTTATCCGCCCTTCCTCACTGATGAAGAGGAGGCCTCCATCGAGGATCTTATGCTCCATCTTCGGTATATTGAGCGGCTGGGCGGTCAACGTGTGCTGGCTTTCGGCAGCGATTTTGATGGCATTGAGCAAACGCCGAAAGATCTTCAAAACCTATTGGATGTGCAAAAACTATCCCATTTGGATGAGGCCTATCTTTATGGCAATATGAAACGCTATTTGGATCTATATTTTAAGTAAAAAGCGCCGCTTGGAGCGACGCTTTTTCGAAAAAGAGTTATTTCTCTTTATAGGTTTTGCAGAAGGTATCCTCGCTGCAGCTGCAGTTGGCAGCGCAGTCACCCACTTCGATCTTTTCTGCCGTGCATTTGTTTTCGGTGGTGTGATAATAGCAATTGGTTACCTTGCAATCAACACCCATATTGATCGGTTTCTGATTCATTGGATCTCTACACTCCTTTCCGTCCATTAGTTTGACCGAAAGGAAAAGGAATATACAAGAAGTTCAAAAAGGAGGTGATCTCTTGTCAATCTTTGTGTTGGGCGATCCCCATTTATCCTTCTCTTCCGATAAACCGATGGATATTTTTGGAAGAAAGTGGAAAAATCATCCTCAAAAAATCAAAAAGGCCTGGTGTCGTAAGGTGCGAGCGCAGGATACTGTAGTTGTGGCGGGAGACATCTCTTGGGCAATGTCGCTGAAGGAGGCGGAAGCAGACCTTGCTTTTTTACATGAACTGCCCGGCAGAAAAATTTTGCTGAAAGGGAATCATGATTATTGGTGGGAGACCGCTTCCAAAATGTATCGGTTCTTTAAAGAAAAGGGCTGGCATGATTTTGTGCTGCTCCATAATAACTATGTAATGGCCGAGGGAATCGCCCTTTGCGGAACGCGCGGTTGGGAGGTCTCTGCCGGTAGTGAGCAGGATCTTAAAATGATCGAGCGGGAGCAGCAGCGGTTGGAAACTTCTTTGCAAGCGGTTCCCAAGGGCGTGAAGAAACTGGTTTTCTTCCACTATCCTCCTTTTGATGGGGAAAAAGATCCTTTTTTGCCTATTTTGAAAAAATATAAAGTGCGCCGTTGCTATTACGGTCATGTCCATGGCCCCAAAGCGGAGGCAACGAAAACCATCCGCAAAAAACGGATTCTTTTTACTTTAGTTTCTGCCGATGCGCTGAACTTTAAACCCTTAAGAATCGTCAAAAATCGCGGCAAAAAGGCGTTTTCTCATCAAAATTGCCAAAAAAATCCTTCTTTTTGGGCGAAAGTTCTCCGCCTTTTTGGGCATAAGTGTTGACTTTTTTTGCTGATAATTATAAAATGATATAGTTATATGAGCATTCTTATGGAGGTATAAATAGGATGACTGTTAAAGAAGTAAAGACTCTGGAAAAGAGCACCGTTGAACTGATCGTTGAAGTAAAGGGCGAAGAGTTCAAGACCGCAGTAGATAATGCGTTCAAAAAGAACCTGTCCAAGATCAGTGTCCCCGGCTTCCGGAAGGGCAAAGCTCCCCGTAAGGTAGTGGAGCGCTTGTATGGCGAAGGCATCTTCTTTGAGGATGCAGTAAATGAGCTGTACCCCAAGGCTTATGAAGAGGCAATTGCCGAAGCAAAGCTGGATCCCGTTGCCCGCCCCGAGATCGAGATTACCGAAGTGGATGCCGATGGCTTCACCTTCAAAACTCTCGTAACCGTAAAGCCCGAGGTCAATGTAAAAGCATATAAGGGATTAAAGGCAACCAAAAATGTCTATACTGTAACTGAAGCTGAAGCAAAGGCCGAGTTGGAGCGCCTGCAGAAGCAGAATGAGCGTACCATCGTTGTGGATCGTGAGTCCAAGGATGGCGATACCGTTAACATCAACTTTGATGGTTCTGTAGACGGTGTTCATTTCGACGGCGGCAAGGGCGAGAACTATGATCTGGTTCTGGGCTCCAATAGTTTCATCCCCGGATTTGAGCCCCAGCTGGTTGGCAAGAAGGCCGGCGAAGAGGTAAAGGTTGAGGTGACCTTCCCTGAGGATTATCATGCAGAAGAACTGAAGGGCAAGGCTGCAATCTTTGATTGCAAGATCAATGAGGTTAAAGAGACCGAAGTTCCCGAGTTGGACGATGAGTTCGCAAAGGACGTTAGCGAGTTTGATACTTTGGCCGATCTGAAGAAGGATATCAAGAAAAAGATCAAGGAAGGCAAAGAGCGTCAGGCTGCCAATGAGTTGGACAATGCGCTGATTGATGCCCTGCTGGAGAATACCGAGGTTGAGGTTCCCGATGCCATGGTTCAGCAGAAGGTAGATACCATGTGCGGCGAGTTTGAGCAGAGATTGGCTGGCTCCGGCTTGAATCTGGAGATGTATCTGCAGTATACCGGCATGGACATGGCTGCTTTCCGTAAAGGTTTCGAAGAAGATGCCCTGAAGCAGGTCAAGGTTCGCTTGGCGCTGGAAAAGGTTGTTGCTTTGGAAGGCGTTGTGGTTGAAGAGGAAGATATCGAGAAGGAGTATGGCGATATCGCTGCTGCTTACGGTATGCCCGCCGATCAGGTGAAGATGTATATTCCCAAGGAAGATATCACCATGGACTGTGCTGTTTCCAAGGCTGTTGAGGTCATCCGTAATAATGCAGAGGTAACCGAAGAGAAGGTTGCTGCCAAGAAACCTGCAGAGAAGAAGGCTGCTGAGAAAAAGCCCGCAGCCAAGAAGTCTGCCGCTAAGAAGCCCGCAGCCAAGAAAGAAGAAAAGACCGAAGAGTAATTATAAGGAGTTTTTCTATGAGTTTAGTACCGATGGTGGTAGAGCAAACCGGTCATGGTGAGCGTTCGTATGATATTTATTCCCGTCTTTTGAATGATCGAATCATCATGCTGACCGAGGAAGTGAACGATACGACTGCCAGCTTGGTCATTGCCCAGTTGCTTTATTTGGAGAGCCAGGATCCCGATAAGGATATCAGCCTGTATATCAACTCTCCCGGCGGCTCGGTAACAGCCGGTCTTGCTATCTTTGATACCATGCAGTATATCAAATGCGATGTATCCACTATCTGCATCGGTATGGCGGCAAGCATGGGAGCGTTCCTGCTGGCGGCCGGTGCGAAGGGCAAGCGGTTTTGCCTGCCTAACAGCGAGGTGATGATCCATCAGCCCTTGGGCGGCTTTATGGGAAGCGCCACCGATGTGGAGATCCGTAATCGGAATCTGAAGAAAACCAAAGAAAAACTCAGCCGTATGCTGGCGGAGTTTACCGGTAAGAGCTATGAGGAGATCCTTCGGGATACCGACCGGGATAACTTCCTTTCCGCAGATGAAGCAAAGGAATACGGACTGGTCGATCAAGTGATCGCCCATCGATAAAATGAACTGCAAGAAAGGAATCAGCTGATTCCTTTCTTGTTTTTTAAGGAGAAAGTTATGTCAGAAAAAAAGACCTGTTCCTTTTGCGGGAGGGCGGCCAATGAGGCCAATATGATCGCAGGGCTCGATGGACTGATCTGTGCCGAGTGTGTGGAGCTTTGTATGGGGATTCTGGAGGAGAACGGCTACCGTTCTCAAACCCACCGTCGCGCCAAAAAGAAGGCGGAGCAGGAGATCCGTATTTATAAGCCCGAAGAGATCAAGGCCTTTCTGGATGAATATGTCATCGGCCAGGATCGGGCCAAGATCGCCCTCTCAGTGGCGGTGTATAACCATTATAAACGCATTATGAACCCCGAGGCAGATGCTTCGGGCGTGGAACTGCAAAAGAGTAATATTCTGCTGGTGGGACCCACCGGCAGCGGCAAGACCTATCTTGCCAAGACCCTGGCGAAGATCTTGAATGTTCCCTTTGCCATCGCCGATGCGACTACGCTGACCGAAGCCGGCTATGTAGGCGAGGATGTGGAGAATATCCTCTTAAAGCTGTTGCAGGCGGCGGATTTCGATGTGGAGCGCGCCCAAAAGGGCATCATCTATGTGGACGAGATCGATAAGATCGCCCGCAAGAGTGAGAATGTGTCCATTACCCGCGATGTCAGCGGCGAAGGCGTTCAGCAGGCATTGCTGAAGATCGTGGAGGGTACGGTGGCCAATGTTCCGCCCCAAGGCGGCAGAAAGCATCCCAATCAGGAATTTATCGCCATTGATACCTCTAATATTCTCTTTATCTGCGGCGGTTCCTTTGATGGGATCCAGAAGGTGGTCTCCAAGCGGCTGTCCAGCTCGGCTTTGGGCTTTGGTGCCAAGGTGCAGAGCAAGGAGGGTCCCTCTTTGAGTGAGATCTATCAGAAGATTGAGACCCGCGATGTGGCAAAATTCGGTGTCATCCCCGAATTGGTGGGGCGTCTGCCTGTTTTGGTGGCGCTGGACGAATTGGATGAGGCGGCAATGCTGCGGATCCTGACCGAACCCAAAAATGCCATTGTAAAGCAATATATTAAGTTATTTGAGTTGGATGGCATCGAACTGGAGTTTACCGAGGATGCCCTTCATGCCATCGCCGAAAAGACCATCCGGCAAAAAACAGGCGCCCGCGGCCTGCGCTCGATTATTGAAAATGCCATGATGGATATTATGTATCGCGCGCCGTCTATGAAGAATGTGGCGAAGATCACCCTGGATCAAGCCTTTATGCTGGGGGAAGGCGAAGCCAAAATTTCCTATAAGGAGCAAGAGAATGGAACATAACTTTTTTTCAATGCTGTTCCGCATGAAATATATCGATCGCTGGGCGCTGATGCGCAATTCCCGCCCCGAAACCCTGACGGAGCATACCCTGGAGACCGCGGTTCTGGCCCATGCTTTGGCCAATATCGGTGTTCTGCGCTGCGGGAAGACCTATTCTCCCGATCGCGCCGCAGTCTTGGGGCTTTATCATGACGCTCATGAGATCTTGACCGGCGATATGCCCACACCGGTGAAGTATCAGAACCCCGAGATCGAAACCGCCTTTAAGGGCGTGGAAGAGGCGGCCAACAATAACCTTTTGGCCATGCTCCCCGAAGATATGGCGGTGGTCTATGGGCCCTTTTTAAGGGAAGAGGATGCTGAACTGCGCCCCTTGGTGAAGGCGGCGGATAAGCTTTCCGCGCTGATCAAATGTATTGAGGAGCGTAAAGCGGGAAATACCGAGTTTTTAATGGCCGAGCAGTCGGTGCGCTCCATTCTGGAGCGGCAGGATCTGCCGGAACTTCGGATCTTTATGGAGGAATATCTGGCGGCATTTGAGAAAACTTTGGATGAAATGCGCTGAAATTTCCCTTTGAAATTTCAAAAATTCCATGATATAATATAGGTAGATCAACGTGCTGTTTGCTGTCAGGTACGTAAGTCCGGTTGAAGCAAACAGCGCGTTTTTTGTTTTTGGAGGGGCTCATGATTAAGAAGAATGATACGCTCCTATATGGAGTTCATGGTGTTTGTAAGGTGACCGATACGGTTACCAAGATGGTCGGTGGGGCAGAGCGGGAGTATTATGTGCTGAAACCGGTTTTTGACCGTGGAACTGTTCTTTATGTTCCCACCCGGAATGAGAAACTTACCGCCAAATTAAAGCGGATCCTCTCGGCCGAGGAGATCTATGCCATGATCCGCTCCATGCCCGAGGAGGAGCTCCTTTGGGTGGAGAGCGAGAACGACCGCAAGCGGATCTATCAGGAGGCCTTGGTCAGCGGGGAGCGGGAGCAGCTGGTTCGTCTGATCAAAACCCTCCATGTCCGTCGAGAAAAGCGTACCGAGCAGAAAAAGGCATTGCTCCTCTCCGATGAGCGGTTTATGAAGGAGGCGGAGCGGATCCTCTATGAGGAATTTGCCTATGTTTTGAAGATCGACCGTGAGCAGGTTTTGCCCCTCATTATGGAAGAAATTCAAGTAGAAGAAAAATAAATCAAAACGCCCCGATTTTCGGGGCGTTTTCTTATTGACATACCGAGTGTTTTGTGCTAAAATCCCCTTGGAATAGGGGGGATCATTGATGCTGAAATTCAAGCCTGCGGTTCGCAATGCCATCCTTTTAGGCGGGATGTGTTCAATTTCCTATCTCGCGGTGTATCTGGCGCGGGATGTTTTGGGCGTGGTTTCCCCGCAGATGATTGAGAGCGGCGCCTTTCAGACCCAGCAGATCGGTACCCTTTCCTCGGTCTATTTTATTGTTTATGCCTTCGGTCAGCTGATCAACGGAGCTATCGGGGATAAGATCAAGGCCAAATGGATGATCAGTATCGGCCTCGGCGTTGCAGGACTCTGCTATATCGGCGTTTCTTTTACCGCCGGCAGTCCTATGGCGGCGTATATTCTGTATGGCTCTACCGGCTTTTTCCTTTCGATGATCTATGGCCCTATGGTCAAGGTGGTATCGGAGAATACTGAGCCCCTTTATGCTACCCGCTGCAGTATGGGCTATACCGTTGCTTCCTTTATCGGTTCGCCCTTGGCGGGTATTTTGGCGATCCTTATGCCTTGGCAGGGCGTTTTTCGCTTCGGAAGCGGCCTTTTGATCGCCATGGGTCTTTTGTGCTTTGTGTCCTTTTCGGTGCTGGAACGAAAGAAGATCGTGCAATATAACCGCTTTGACCGCAAAAGTGCTCAAGGAGAAAAAGGCGGTATTAAACTCTTAATTCAGCGTCAGATCATTAAGTTTACCATCATCTCGATCCTCACCGGCGTGGTGCGTACCAGTGTAGTGTTCTGGCTGCCCACCTATCTTTCCCAGCATCTTGGCTTTGCCACCGAAAAGGCGGCCATGATCTATACCATCGCTACTTTGTTTATCTCCTCGGCGCCCTTTATCGCATTGTTTGTTTATGAGCATCTGCGCTATAATATGGAATTGACCATCCTGTTGATGTTTGGATTGTCCACCGTGGGCTTTGTTGTGGTGTTTTTTATGGATCAGCCCGTTGTAAACGCCATCTTCTTAACGCTGGCGATCATCACGTCCAACGCGGTGGCATCCATGCTCTGGAGCCGCTATTGCCCCAGCTTGTATGATACCGGAATGGTGTCTGCTGCAACCGGCTTTTTGGATTTTGTCAGTTATATGGCGGCATCTGCCTCTTCGGCACTCTTTGCCAATGCCGTTTCGGCCATCGGTTGGGACGGCTTGGTCCTGGTATGGATTGCCTTGATGGTATTGGGCGTGATCGTCTCCTTACCCTATGATCAGTTTAAGAAAAAAGCCCTCGTTTAAACGAGGGCTTTTTGTATTAAGACTTAGATGGCGGTAGTTAACGGGCTCGAAGAATGGGCTTACGCCCCATTCTTCGAAAAAGAAGATGCCCAACCGCCTCGCCCCTTGCGGGGCAACCGGCGGCCATCGGGCAGTGCGGTTCG